>NZ_JAXDSU010000059.1:0-3156 GCF_034090325.1 Anaerococcus porci | reverse complement strand
GCATTAAACACTCCGCCTGGGGAGTACGCACGCAAGTGTGAAACTCAAAGGAATTGACGGGGACCCGCACAAGCAGCGGAGCATGTGGTTTAATTCGACGCAACGCGAAGAACCTTACCAAGTCTTGACATATTACGGAGGAATCTAGAGATAGATACTAAGGACTTCGGTCTACTGTAATACAGGTGGTGCATGGTTGTCGTCAGCTCGTGTCGTGAGATGTTGGGTTAAGTCCCATAACGAGCGCAACCCCTATCGTTAGTTACCATCATTAAGTTGGGGACTCTAGCGATACTGCCGGTGATAAACCGGAGGAAGGTGGGGACGACGTCAAATCATCATGCCCTTTATGACTTGGGCTACACACGTGCTACAATGGCAGGTACAGAGGGAAGCGAGAGGGCGACCTTAAGCAAAACTCAAAAAACCTGTCCCAGTTCGGATTGCACTCTGCAACTCGAGTGCATGAAGTTGGAGTTGCTAGTAATCGCGAATCAGAATGTCGCGGTGAATGCGTTCCCGGGTCTTGTACACACCGCCCGTCACACCATGGAAGTTGGCAATACCCGAAGCCTGTGAGCGAACCTTTTAGGACGCAGCAGTCGAAGGTAGGGTCAGTAACTGGGGTGAAGTCGTAACAAGGTAGCCGTATCGGAAGGTGCGGCTGGATCACCTCCTTTCTAAGGATGAGAAACTGACAAGTTAGTTTTTCATACAAAGAAAATTAAAATATAAAACTTAAGTTTGGGAAAGTAAAAAAACTTGAAGTTGTAGTCCATTTTAAAGGTAAATATGGGGGTGTAGCTCAGTTGGGAGAGCACCTGCCTTGCACGCAGGGGGTCAAGAGTTCGAATCTCTTCATCTCCACCAAAGCTTAAGAAAATAAGCGAAAAGAACCTAAACAATTAAATAGCTATAAATATTTCCAGTCAAGAAAGAAAGGGCACAAGGTGGATGCCTTGGCACATGAAGGCGAAGAAGGACGTAAGTGAACGAAAACTAGGGCAAGCTCACAAAAAGCAAAGACCCCTAGGTCTCCGAATGGGGCAACCCGGCTGTGGAAGACACAGTCATCACTAAGTGAATACATAGCTTAGTGAAGTAAGACCCTGCGAACTGAAACATCTAAGTAGCAGGAGGAAGAGAAAGAAAATTCGATTTTCTAAGTAGCGGCGAGCGAAAGGAAAAGAGCCTAACTCAGAAAGCTTAAATAAGTCTAGTTAAATTAGTTGAAAAACTAAACCAAAGAAAGTGAAAGTCTTGTAAACGAAAGGCTTAAGAAAGTTGAGGGAAAGTATCACCGGGCACGAGAAACCCGGTGTGAAGATAGGGGGCCCATCCCCTAAGGCTAAATACTAACATGTGACCGATAGTGAACAAGTACCGTGAGGGAAAGGTGAAAAGAACCCCGAAAGGGGAGTGAAATAGAACCTGAAACCTAGTGCCTACAAGCAGACAAAGCGTGTAAGAACGTGATGTCGTACCTTTTGTAGAATGGGCCAGCGAGTTATTCTAAAGTGCAAGGTTAATGATTTAAGATCAGTAGCCGTAGCGAAAGCGAGTCTTAATAGGGCGAAAGTAAATTGGAATAGACCCGAAACCGGGTGATCTATCCATGGTCAGAGTGAAGTTGAAGTAAAATTCAATGGAGGCTCGAACCGGGTGCGGTTTAAAACGCATCGGATGAACTGTGGATAGGGGCGAAAAACCAAACGAACCCGGAGATAGCTGGTTCTCCTCGAAATAGCTTTAGGGCTAGCCTCTGACCTAAGATTTTAGGAGGTAGAGCACTGAATGGTCTAGGGCGGATGACCGTACCGAAACCTATCAAACTCCGAATGCCAAAAAATCAAGTCAGGGAGTCAGACTTAGGGGGATAAGCTTCTAAGTCGAAAGGGAAACAGCCCAGACCGACAGCTAAGGTCCCAAAATTTGAATTAAGTGGAAAAGGATGTGAATCTACTAAGACAACCAGGACGTTGGCTTAGAAGCAGCCATGCATTTAAAGAATGCGTAATAGCTCACTGGTCAAGTGGGTTTGCGCCAAAAATGAACGGGGCTCAAATTCAATACCGAAGCTTCGGATTAATAGAGGGATTAAGTTTACAAATGAGATTGGAAATATTAACAAAACAATACAGAAGAGATTAAAAAAAGAAATTCAAAAATTTCAGACGCAAAGACATAATGGATAAGAAATTATCAAAAAAAACACAAGTCTAAAGTCAAAGTAGGTAATAAGCAAAAAAGCTTAACTACAAAAAAGATCACTGGTTAACGAGTTAATAAAACGTAAAAAAAGACGTACCAACTCATAGCTAAACTTAATACCTCTATTAGTGGTAGAGGAGCATTGTATTAGGGAAGAAGCCAAGGCGAAAGCAAAAGTGGACTTAATACAAGAGAGAATGCTGGCATGAGTAGCGAGAAGGGATGTGAGAATCATCCCCGTCGAAACCCTAAGGTCTCCTGAGCAAGGCTCGTCCCCTCAGGGAAAGTCGGGACCTAAGCTAAGGCCGAAAGGCGTAGGCGATGGATAACAGGTTTATATTCCTGTACCGCTTGAAGTCGTTAAGAGAGATGTGATGACGCAAGAGGATAATCGAAGCCATCTGATGGAAATGATGGTCTAAGGTCGTAGGAAGAATGGTAGGCAAATCCGCCATTCATAAATTCTGAAAACTGATAGGAATCGAAAACATAAGTAGAGAAGTCGATGACTCCAAATTGCCAAGAAAAGTCACTATCCAGACAAAAGCGCCCGTACCAAAACCGACACAGGTAGGGAGGTAGAGAATACCAAGACGCGCGGAAGAACCTTTGTTAAGGAACTCGGCAAAATGTCCCCGTAACTTCGGGAGAAGGGGAGCCATAGCAATATGGCCACAGAAACCAGGCCCAAGCGACTGTTTACCAAAAACACAAGTTTCTGCAAAATCGCAAGATGAAGTATAGGAGCTGACACCTGCCCGGTGCTGGAAGGTTAAGGGGAAGGCTTAGAGCAATCGAAGGCTAGAACTTAAGCCCCAGTAAACGGCGGCCGTAACTATAACGGTCCTAAGGTAGCGAAATTCCTTGTCGGGTAAGTTCCGACCCGCACGAAAGGTGTAACGATTTGGGCACTGTCTCAACAAAGGATCCGGTGAAATTGTAGTA
>NZ_JAXDSU010000089.1:0-26486 GCF_034090325.1 Anaerococcus porci | reverse complement strand
GTTGTTGTTCCTGTAAGAAGTTTTCCTATTTTGACTAATTCTAGTTGTCCTTTTTGATGTATATTTCCTAAGGTTATTTTGATTTTGAATTCATTGTTTTCTTCTACGTTTTCTACTGAGATTATGTCTGGATGTTTTTTTTCATATTGATATGAAGCACATTCAGAGCCTGTCTTATTGCCGAGTATGTTAAAGTAGAATGGCTTTGACATAATACTGTATCATCTGTTTTTTATGGATTCGGCTTTTTCTATTAGTTCATATTCACCTAGTGGAAGCTCTTTTGGTTTTTCTTCTTTTTTTGTCATCGTTCTTTTCTTCTTTTGATGGCTTAGATAGGGTGGATGGTATTATTTCATCTGAGTTTTCTTTAACATCATTTTTTTAGCTTTTATAGAGTCTAAGTCTTTTGTGTTTCGATTGAATTGTGTAATTAATATTTTTGTGATTGATTAATTAAGTCGTTAGCTTTGCACTCTTGTGCGTGTGCTTGGGGTACTGCTAATAGTCCTAATAATAGGAGTAATGCTGGTGTTATTATTTTCTTTTTCATATAAATTTATCCTTTCGCAATCCTAATTATGTCTACATTATATATATTGTCAATTTGAATAATATTTCTAAATTAAATAAAAGTATATTTTAAAAATAAATCTATTAAAAATAATTGAAAATATTTACGATAAATTTTAATTCAAAATTCATACAAGAATTTCTATATTAAAATTTGCCTACAACAACTCTATATAAAAAACGCGCCCTTTACAATTAAATTTGTAAAAGACGTTTTGATAAAAACTACGTTTTTTTTAAATCCTTGGAAGGATTTTGGAATGGAACTAGCTTTATTTTAATCATTTTTAATTATTATATACCATCATAATTAGCTGAATTTAAGCTTTTCCCTTTCAAATTATATTATATATTTATTCTATATCAATATCATTTTTCAGGCAATTATTTTACCACTTTTTATCTATAATATTATAGAATTTATGCTAGCACCTATTACTAATTTTTGATATTGTTCATGTACTTTTCTTATTTATCCATAATGTAAAAAAGTCTTATGTAAACAAGACGTTTGCATAAGACTTACTTATTATCAACTTTTCTATCTTTTATCATTTTTGTTTTAGAAAATTCTTCTCTTTCTTTTTCTTCAATTTGACTAGAAATAGATTTAATTGTTTTGTTATAATTTGGTATTTGAACTTTTTCAAGACTATTAACCTTTTTTGAGGTTTTTTTAATCTCTTTATCAAGATTATTAATAGTTGTATCAAGCTCAGCTAACTTATACACCTTACTCTTTAATTCATTTAATGAAATTAAGGCTAGGTCAAATAAAGAGTTTGTTAAACTTAATGAATAAGATAAATCAAGCTTTTTTTCTTCAAAACTTATCTCATAAATTTTCGTTTGCATAAATTTTCTATTTATTAAAGATATTGAATTATCTAATGGTACTGATAAAGCTATTGATTTAAGCTTATCCTCCCCTATAGTTGCACTTGCTTTTTTAATTGCTTTTTTTACATCTTTAATTGATGAATTTACTATATCATTCAACTCGTTTCTTTGATCAATTTTAGCATTATACTGACTAATAAGAGCCTTTCTCTTCTTATCTAAAATATCATAGCCCTCATTGATAAGGTCAAGCTGGGCTTTAGCTTTCATTAGATTGGCTTTGGTTGGTGCAAGCTTAGTCTCTGTCATTATTTCCACCCAAGAATTTTGCTTTATTTTTATCACTTACTCTATGAAGTTGATCTAGAGGAAGTATTTTAAGAATATCCCAACCTAAATCTAATGATTCTTCTATAGACCTATTTTCATATTGATCTTGGCTTAAGAACTTATTTTCAAATACCTTACCAAATTCCAAAAATTTCTTATCAACATCTGAAAGATCATCCTCACCAACTATTTGTGAAATATTTCTAATTTCTTGAACCTTAGAATAAGATTCATATAACTGATTCATCAAATCATCATGATCATCCCTTGTATATCCTTCTCCTATCCCATCTTTCATAAGTCTTGATAAAGATGGAAGAACATTTATTGGAGGATATATCCCTTTTTGATTAAGTCCCCTATCTACTACAATTTGACCTTCTGTGATATATCCAGTCAAATCTGGAATAGGATGGGTTATATCGTCATTTGGCATAGTTAGTATAGGGATTAAGGTTACTGATCCATTTATCCCTTTTATCATACCAGCTCTTTCATATAAAGAGGCTAAATCTGAGTAAAGATATCCTGGATAACCCTTACGTGATGGCACCTCTTGCCTAATAGATGACACTTCACGTAAAGCTTCTGCATATGATGTAATATCAGTTATTATTACTAAAACATGTTTATTTTTTTCAAATGCTAAGTATTCTGCAGCTGTTAGAGCACATTTTGGTGTTATAAGTCTTTCCATTATTGGATCATCCGCAAGATTTTCATACATAACTACCTTGTTTTTTACACCTGCCTTGGTAAAGGCATCATCAAAGAACATTGCTTCATCCTTTTTTATCCCCATTGCCGCAAATACAAAACAAAAGTCTTCATCGGTCTTAAGTTTTGCTTGTCGTACAATTTGGGCAGCTATTTCGTTATGTGGCATTCCAGATCCTGAAAATATAGGTAGTTTTTGACCACGTATTAATGTTGTTAGTATATCAATTGATGATATACCTGTTTGGATAAAATTTCTTGGATATTGTCTTGTTACAGGATTTAAAGGTTTACCTTCTACAGAATAAAACTTATCAGAGTAGATTTCTCCACCATTATCAATTGGTCTTGCTACACCATTAAAAGTTCTGCCTAATATTGACTCATTTAATGGAATCTCTAAGGGTTTTTCATTAAATTCAACAACTATATCATAAATTGAGAAATTTTGAGTATCACCAAAAACTTCAACTGTTACTGTGTCTTCATCTATTTTTACAACTTGTCCTATAAATTCTTGACCAAGTGTATTTATCTTTACCACAGCACTATAAGCAATATCTGAAACTTTTTCTAACTCTATAATTGATGCTTCTATTTTTTTAATTCTTGTATATTCTTTTATCATAGTTCACCCTCTTTTAGACTTTGAAAATAAGAACGGATATTGTTATTTAACTCAATAAATTTATCTGTTTCATCATTTTTAATATTATATTTCATGCCATTAAGCTCTGAAATTAAGTCTTTATTGTAAATGTCCTTATAAGATATTCCCCTATCAATAGCTTCAAGGGAATAGTTATAATAAGCTTCTATAGCCTTTAGCATTAAAACTTGCTTTTCTAATGGCACATACTTATCTATATCATTAAAAGCATTTTGTTGAAGATAGGCAATTTTTATAATACTTGCCACATCTAATAGATTTTTTTGCTTATCACTTAAAGCATCTTTTCCAACAAGCATTACTATAGATTGAAGCTTATCTTCTTCAGTAAGTATTGTCATCATCCTATTTCTTAACCCTATAATATCTTCACCTGTCAAGTTTTCATAATAATCTCCCATTTGGTCAAGGTAATTAGAATAAGAAGTAAGCCAATTTATAGCAGGGTAGTGTCTTGAGTAAGCAAGATTTTTATCCAGACCTAAAAATACATTTACACTTCTTTTTGTATTTTCAGTTACTGGCTCCGAGAAATCTCCTCCTGTTGGAGATACAGCACCAATTAGAGTAACTGAGCCCTCACTACCATTTAAATTTATAAAATCTCCTGCCCTTTCATAAAATTGAGAAAGTCTTGAACCTAGATAAGCTGGGTATCCCTCTTCAGCGGGAATTTCTTCAAGTCTTGCAGATATTTCTCTTAAGGCCTCTGCCCATCTTGATGTTGAATCTGCCATAAGAGCTACATCATAGCCCATATCCCTAAAATATTCCGCCATGGTTATTCCAGTATAAATACTAGCCTCTCTTGCTGCTACTGGCATATTTGAGGTATTTGCTATAAGAATAGTCCTTTCCATTAGACCTCTTCCAGTATTTGGATCTATTAGATCTGGAAAGTCTTCAAGTACTTGGGTCATTTCATTTCCACGTTCACCACAACCTATATATATAATTATATCAGCGTCTGAATATTGGGCCAATTGGTGTTGAAGCATTGTTTTTCCTGTACCAAATCCTCCTGGAATTGCTACAGTTCCTCCCTTTGCAACTGGAAAGAAAATATCTAAAACTCTTTGTCCTGTCACTAAAAGCTTATTTAAAGCTTTTGACTCTTTAACAGGTCTTTGAACTCTTACAGGCCAATATTGATAAAGTTTTAATTCTTCTATACCGTCATTTGTTTTAACCTTTACAATAGTATCTTCTAGTTTATAAAAACCATCATCTGATATCTCTATAACTTCACCATTAACATTTGACATTATTCTATGCTCTATTATTGGACTTTCTTTACAAGTTGCATAAATATCGCCTATTTTAATTAAGTCGCCTATTTTGACTTTGATTTTTATATCCCACAGTTTTTCTTCATCAAGATTTGATAAACCTAAACCAGAAGGAATAAAAGCTCCATTTTTTGCAGCAATCCTATCTAATGGTCTTTGAATACCATCAAACATATTTCCAATCATACCAGGTCCAAGCCTTACTGATAAAGGTCTATGTGTAGGGACTATTTCATCACCTACCTTAAGACCTGAACTATCTTCATAAACTTGTATTACACCCATATTGCCATCTATAGATACTACTTCACCTATAAGTTTTAAAGAACCTACATTAACCATTTCTCTAACTTTAAGTTTACTAGCATCTTTTGCTACTATTACAGGTCCATTTATAGATTTAATTCTTGGAGTCATATAATTCCTCCATTTCTTTTTTGAAATTTTCAGCAATTTCTTTATAAAATTCGCTACCAATTTCATACTTATAATTGTCTAGTTTCTTTTCTAAAGAAAAATTATATTGATAGGTAAAATCTTTATTTCTTATAATAAAGCCACCAATCTTACTATCATCCATAGTTTCGGTATCAAAATCAAATAGTTCTTTGTCAGATTCTCTAACCGCTAAAATCAGAGAATCATCATCCTTAGATAAGCTTTCAAATATTTTTGTAGCCTCTATTTTTAATTTTTCTTTGTATTCATCACTTTTACTATAGTCAATAAGCTCTAATCTAATTTAATCAATTAGTTTATTTAAGAGTTCTTCCTTAAATTTATTATAAAGTGTTTTTTCGTGCTGAGATATATTTGCTATTTTTTCATTTTTTCTTGAATTAGCAAATTCTTCTCTTTTTTCCATGTACTTATTATATTCATTTTCTAGCTTTATTTTTATTTCACTTAAAGCTTTAGATGAATTTTCTGTAGAATTATAAAGCTGTTTTTCGCTTTTTTTCTTTTCATTAGACCAAACCATCTTTCTAAAGCTTGATATCTTTGAACTTAAATCTAGCATATTATATTCCTTACTAATCTAAAACTACTATCAAGGGTTTGTCCTTGATTTGTCTAAAAGATTCAACCTCATCTTTAATAAGTTCATAACAATCTTTTGAAAATATTATTAATGCTGTTTCCTTATTTCTAGAATATTGATTGAAATTTTTTAATATTTGATCATTTTTGTCGATAAGGCAGCCATCTATACCTCCGAGTCTAAACCCTAGAAGTAGTGACATATCCTTAGTTATAATATTTGCTTTCATTTTATGCGTAAAGAATTAATATAGAAATAATTACACCAAAGATAGCGATACCTTCAGCAAGTCCAACAAAGATTATTGTTCTACCCAAAATAGATGCATCTTCTGAAATAGCTCCTAAAGCGGCTGAACCTACTTGACCTACAGCATATCCAGTTCCTATAGTTGCAAGACCTGTTGATAAAGCAGCACCTATATATTTAAGACCACTTGCAGCCATTGCTTCATTTCCATTTGCTGCAGCCTTAACTCCATCTGGTAAAATCAAGACTAAAATCATAACCATGATTGGAACAAATGTTGATAAATTAATTTTTAAGGCTTTTTTTATTTTTTCCTTTGATGGGTCCTCATTGTTTTTCATTAAGTATAAACCTGAATAAATTGTCATTGTTACACATAAAAGTGCTAAAATTGTTACTAAAATCATATTTTTCCCCTTATAATTTACTTATTGGACTAAATTTATGTCCATCTCCCTTGTAATATTTACTAAACATTTCGTAAAATTCAAGCCTTAAGCCTTGGATAAATACTATCATTCCCTCTAGACCTATGATTAGAATATTACCTAAAATCAATATAATTATTCCTATAAAGCCTCCACCGACAAGCTTACTAATAACTTCAAATGCCATATATAAACCTACGTGGTTTATCGCAAAGGCTCCAACCCTTGTAAAAGAAACAAGATTTGAAAATACTGATAAAAGTGCTTCTATTATAGAAAAAGAACTTTCTACGTAATAATCTGAACCTGATTGATCATATAAAGGACTAACACTAAGTAATATTCTAGTGATAGGTTGCTTAAATATCATCATAACTATAGATAAGATTAAAAGTATTAATGATATTGTCATTGGTAGTGGATTAATATTTACTATATTAAGTATTATCATAATAAATGATATCATCATTATGAGTCCTGCTATTCCCTCTTTACCAAAAATACCCTCTTCTAAATCTTTTTGTTTGACTAACTTATTATATATTCCGATAAGATATGATATTATTAATAAAATAATACCAAATCCTACAGATGCTGCTAAAACTTTTATTATATTATCAAATGGTTTTATAAGCAGAGTTGGTATCAAAGTTTCAATTCCAAAGAATGAACCATACATAAGACCAAAAATTGATGCTGATATTCCAATCCTTCTAATAAGTTGACCAAAAACTTCATTTTTCTTTCCTATAAAGAAGCTAGCTAATATAAAAACTAAACCTTGTCCTAGATCACCGAACATCATTCCATATAAAAGCATATATGTAATGGCAAAAAATCCTGTAGGATCTACTTCATTATAATTTGGAGCACCATACATATTTACTAAAAATTCAAATGGCTTAAATATTTTATTATTCTTCAGCTTAGTAGGTGGATTGGCTATTGTTTCCTTATTTTTTTTTTGGTCGATCAAGCTGTCTTCATACTTATCGACTGTATCTTTTAATATCTTAAATTTTGATTCAGGAACCCAGCCTGAAAGGTAAAAATATTTATTTCCTCTAAGCATCTTTTCTTTAAGTTTTGAAGATTTTTTATAATAATCTATTGTTTTTGGGATATTTTCCAAATCAGCTAAATTATCATTTTTTATCTTACTGAGGCTCTTATCTAATTCTTTTAGTTTCCTTTTATTCTCTTCATACTCTTTTCTAAGACTTTCCATATCTGTCCCATTTTCTATCTCTTTATCAATAAAACCCAAGGAAGATATTGTTCTATTTACTTCATCCTCAACATTTTTAGGATATACTAAAAGATAATCCTCATTTGACTGATCTATATTCTTACTTTTTGGACTATTTTTATATTTATCTTTAAAACCTAATTTTTCTAATAATTTCATATAACCTCCTTTCTATTTAATTATCTTTTGGAAGAAGTCTTTTATAATGCTATCTTTCTTATCTTTATAAATTTTTTCAGTTTCAGACTTTTGTTGTTTATAAAATTCTTCTATATTTTTAGATTCTACATTTGCCTTACTTAGAATATCATCATACAATTTAGACGAATCATTTTTTGTCTTTTTATCATACTCCTCATTAAGTTCTATGCTGATTTTATTAACATTGGCCTTCTCATTTTCTAAAATTTTATCCGTATCATCCCTAAGTTTTTTAGTTTCTTTATCAATATTATAGATATCTCCAAGAGCCTGCTTATTTATTTCAATATCAGGATCATTTTCTTTTAAGTGAATAATTAATGATGGTATTGATTCATAATTATTTTTTAATATAAATCTACCGTCCTTGCTTACTTCACCAAGTCTATACGAAAAATAATTAAGTTTTTGTACCTTATTTATATCAATATCTTCATTTTCTAATGCTCTTAAATTTCTAATGTATTCTTCAAGTTTTATATTTCTTTCTTCTAACTTTTTCTTTTCATTAATCTTTTCATCTAATATATTATAAAGATATTCAAGTTTTTCATTATCAATTTTTTTCCCATGAGTAGAATCTTTTAAGTTAAGAAACTCTTTCATATCTTCAAGTTTCTTTAAAAAATTAGGGTCTAATTTTTCAAAAGATTCAATATTATTGAAATCTTCAGTTTTTTCAATATTTGCTTCATTTGAAGTTATTGAAAATTCCCTATTTTGAATCTGTCTTAAAGCATCAACTTGGTCAAATTCATCAATTTCTATTAAATCTTCTAAAAAACTATCTAGATTATCTAACCTTGCCATTATATTGACTAGATGCATTTTTTCTACAGCCATAATTCACCTCTCTATTATATATTTTTTCTTCTCATCTTTATCAAAACTTTCGTCAAGTTCCAAAAGACTAATTAGATTTCTATTAGATATGTCTATCATATCAACAATATAGATTAGTTTTAATAAATCATATTTAGAATTAGCTAATTTTTTTGAAAGTTTTGATAAATAATCTTCTTTTGCCTTATAAAAAGTTTTACTAGTTAAAAATAAATCTTTATATTGACTTCCTATTATAAAATCTTTGAAATTAATTAAATTCATATTAGATAATTTTATCAAGTCATCAGACTTAAGATATTTACCTCCTTCAATTAAATAGTTAAACATTTCATTACTATTTATATCAAAGAATCTTATAAGTCTATAAAGCATCTCTATATTAAATATATCTATTTTTTTTCCTATAAAGTCTCTTAACTCATCTCTTTCATTTTTAGAAAATTTAGAAATTTCTTCTAAGAGGTCCCTATAATAGAATTTATTCAAAGAATTTGAAGACAAAAATATTAATGAGCTTCTATCCACATTTTCATTTAAAAATGGGAATAAGCTCCTATAATATCTAGTATTGTTACTTTTTAAAACAAAATCTTCAAAATCATAGTCTTCTTTTATATCAAAGGCTTTTGAAAACTTATTTTCTTTTATAATTTCCAAGCTATCTTTTATATGATTATTTAGCAAAGCTTGTATTATAAGCTGTAGAATTGAAATTTCATATCTAGAAATATATTTAATGAAAAATTCTTTTTCTTCACCCTTTATAAATTTCAAAAAAGAATAAAGGTTATCGTATAAATGATTTTCAAGACCGATTTCTAAATCACTTTTACTTGTTAAAGAAGATATTTCCGGATAAAATGATTTGATAATATCAAGTTTTCTATCTGTATCATCTTCGTATAATAAATCTCTTCTAATGGTCTTATCCGGTAATTTACCTAGTTTTGCCTTTGCTTTAACTACATAAGACTTCATGTTCTCCTTCTTTCTATCTAGCTTATTAAATCTCCAGATATAGTAAATGATGTGTGATCTGTAATCTTTACCTTTACAAATTTTCCTATAAGGCTATTATCAGCCTTAACATGAACTAATTTAAAGGTATCTGTCCTACCGGTCAGCACTTCTCTGTTATTCTTACTTTCAGACTCAAGAAGAACTTCAACTGTTTTTCCTAAGTATTCTTTATTTTTCTCATTAAAAATAGGATATAAGGTATCAAGTAGTCTGTCAAACCTATCTTGGACAATCATATCGTTTATTGGTGTAAGCTTACTTGCCTTAGTGTTTGGTCTAGGCGAGTATTTAAAGGTAAATGCTGAATCAAAACCAACTTTCTTACATACATCAAGTGTTTCTATAAAATCTTCTTCATCTTCTGTAGGATAGCCCACAATTATATCCGTAGATATAGATATACCTGGTATTTCTTCTTTTAATTTTAATGCTCTTTCAAGGTATTTCTCTTTTGTATATTTTCTATTCATATCTTTAAGAACTTTATTAGACCCACTTTGCATAGGTAAGTGAAAATAATTACAAATATTATCATATTTTTTAATTACTTTAATTAAATCATCTGATAAATCTTTTGGGTGACTTGTTGTGAATCTTAATCTTTTTAAACCATCAATTTGAGCACATTTTTCTAGTAGTTCAGGGAAAGTCACATTAAAATCGGACTTATTTCCATAAGAGTTTACATTTTGTCCAAGAAGTGTTACTTCCTTATATCCTTCTCTCACAAGATTTTCTATTTCTTCAATTATATGAGAAGGTCTTCTACTTTCTTCTCTTCCTCTTGATTGTGGAACAATACAATATGAACAGAAGTTATCACAGCCTCTCATTATATTTACATAAGCTTGGAAATTATTTTTTGAGTTGTAATTTACATAGTCATCTTTAACATTATCTTCAGATATATCTATGACTCTTTCTCCGCTTTCTAAATACCTAAATAATAAATCTGGTAGAGAATTTATATTTTTAGTACCAAAGATTATATCAACTTCTTTATGTTTTTTTTCTATAACTTCTCTTGCAACACTGGTTTGCATCATACAACCTGATACTACAATAATTTTTTCTGGATTTTCTTCCTTTAATCTTTTTAAACTCCCAACTTGACCATATAATTTCAATTCCGCATTTTCACGAACCAAACAAGTATTAAATAAAATTAAGTCAGCTTCATCTCTATTTTCAGTTTTTTTATATCCTATGTCTTCCAATAAGTATGAAATTCTTTCAGAATCATGTTCATTCATCTGACACCCAAAAGTAGTTATATTATATGTCTTGCCTTTAAAATGGTCTTTATAAATTTCATTAGTTTTTAATTGCATATTTCTCCTTACAGGCAAAAAAGAGATGATAAAATCACCTCTTTCTTGTACAATTGTATTTTATCAAATATTATTCATCTGAAGATTCTTCATCAATCTCAATACCTGATAGCATTTCTTCAATAGCAAATCCAATGTTGTTATTTAAATCATTATCCCCAAAGTCATCACTTGATTCCTTTTGAGCTGATTTTCTTTTAGCTTTTGCATTAAATCTGTTTTTATTATCATTGTTATCACGTCTTCTTGGTTTTCTTTCACTTCTTTCTGGAGCTTCTTTTAAAGCTTTGATTGATAAACCAATTTTTTCTTCTTCTGGATCAATGCTTAAGATTTTAACTTCAACTTCATCTCCAACATTTAACTCATCAGATGGTTTTTCAACGTGGTCCCATGATATTTCAGATACGTGAATTAATCCTTCAACTCCATCTTGTACTTCTACAAAAGCACCAAAGTCTAATAAATTAACCACCTTACCTGTTATAACATCTCCTACTTCATGTGTATTTACAAATTCTGTAAATGGCTTTTCGAGTAGTTGTTTTCTACCAAGGGAAATTCTATTCTTTTCTTTGTTTAATTTTAATATTTTAACTTCTATATCATCACCGATATTTAATACATCTCTTGGATACTCTACCCTTGTCCAAGCAATATCAGATACATGAAGTAAACCATCAAGACTTCCTATTTCTATAAATGCACCAAAATCTGTTAATCTTGCTACTTTACCTGTAATTACTTGTCCTTCTTCAAGCTCATCCCATTGTTCGTCTAATTTCTCTTCAACAATATCTTTTCTTGAAAGAACTAAACGATTCTTTCTTTCATCAATTGATATTATTTTAAGATCCCAATGTTCCCCAACAAACTTTTTAAAGTTTTTAACAAAATATGGGGCTATTTGACTTGCTGGAACAAAGCCATTAATACCCATAACTTTAACTGTTAGTCCGCCTTTGTTAGAGCCTACCACATCACCTTTAACAGTTTCTTTGTTTTCGTACGCATCTCTAAGGGCCTTCCAGTTTTTCATTCCTTCAACTCTTCTTGTAGATAAGGCTACATTACCCTCACCATCATCAAGCTTAATAACATAAACTTCTACTTCTTGACCTACTTCAAAATGATTTTTTGGATTTTCTCTTTCTTCTTCAGTCATTTCATCAAGCTTTACAATACCATCTGCACGATATTGAATGTCGACAAAAACTTCATCATCTTTTACATCAATAATTGTACCTGTAACAACATCCCTTGGGTATATTTTTTTCATACTGTCATCAATGCTGTTCATTAATTCTTCATTTGTTAAATCATCCATCCTATTTACTACCTCCTCGATAACCGAATCTGGTGTGGACGCACCAGCGATTACCCCTATTATATTAAATTTTGAGAGCTTTTGCAAAGGTAGATCTTTAACAGTTTCAATTCTAAGAACATTTTTACAATACTTTTGTGCAATTTGATAAAGTTTGTTTGTATTTGAACTATTAAAACCACCGATAACAATCATACAATCAACCTTCTTAGAAAGACTAAGACATGCTTCTTGTCTAAGTCTTGTAGCGTTGCAGATTGTGTTTTCTATTACTACATCATCATTCGTCTTCTCTAACTCATGAGCAATATTCTCAAAAAAATCAATTCTGTTTGTTGTTTGACTAACAACATATAGTTTTGATATATTTGTAATATTTTTTGCTTCAGTCTCATCTTTTACTATTATACCATTATTTACATAAGATGCCATAGCTTTTATTTCAGGATGTTCCTTATCTCCAACAATTACTATTTGATATCCATCATCTTCTTTTCTTTTGATTTTCTTATATATATTTATTAATACAGGACAGGTAGCATCAACAACATTGTTTGAATTTTTTTTAAGCTCATCCTTAAGTTTTTGACTTATGCCATGACTTCGTATAATAATATTAGCATTTGAAATTTCTCTTGCCTTATTCTCATCAATTACCTCTACTCCCTTATCTTCTAGCATCTTAACTTGAGTTGGGTTATGAACTAAAGGTCCTAGTGTATATGACTTATTTTCTTTATTACTTTCATTGTTTGCAAGTTCCACACTTCTTCTTACTCCACCACAAAATCCCGAATTTTCAGCTACTATTACTTTCATTTAACCTTCCTTTTGTATAATAAATTATGATTTTCATATATTTTCTCATAAGTTTCATCCATAATCTTGCTCATGGCATCTTTTGATTTAAGTTCTTTAAAATCAGATATTTCTATAGGTTTTTTTATATATAAGTTAGTTTTTTTTAATATTTTGTATTCTGATATTATCTCTATTGGTAATATATTTGTATTTGATTTAAGAGCAATAAAGCCTGCTCCGTCTTTCACATTTTCTCTTTTTATTTCTTTTACCCTAGTACCCTCAGGAAATATACCTAAAATTTGTCCTTTTTTCAATACCTTAATAGAATTTCTTAAAACCCCTAAATCCTTGCCATCCCTTTCAACAGGATATGCCCCAAGCAAGTCTAAAAATTTTCTCAAAAATGGATTTTTAAAAAGTTCTTTTTTGGCTAAGAAGTGTATTTGTCTATTTAATGATACAGCAACAAAGATGGGATCTAACATGCTTTTGTGATTAGCACATACTATAAATTTATTATCTTTTGGAAGATTTTCTATGCCATGAACATTTATCCTATATAAAGGAATTATAATAAATTTTATTAAAATATAAAAAAACCTATAAAACATCTTCTTTATCCATATAACTTATAATTTTACTGACTACTTCTTCTATACTTAAATTTGAAGAATCTATTACATATGCATCATCTGCTTTTTTTAAAGGAGATATCTCTCGATGAGAATCAATGTAATCTCTTTTTATAATATCGTCTTTTATTTCATCTATACTTTTGTTTATCTCTTTTTGCTCAAAACGTCGTCTAGCCCTTATTTCAGGACTTGCATCAAGATAAAATTTGTATTTTGCATTAGGAAATACAACTGTACCTATATCTCTTCCATCTAATATAATGGACTTATTTGAGGCGATTTTTCGTTGAAGTTTTACTAAATATTCCCTTACAGCCATGATTGAAGATACCCAAGATACATTTTCTGTTACAAAGCTATCCCTTATTTCTAAGCTTACATCTTTATTATTTAAATATACTTTATTATTTTTTATATCAATATTTATTTTCTCGAGTAATGATTTATTTATATTTTCATCTTTCTTAATATTGTTTTCTAGAAAATAAAGAGTAAGGGCTCTATACATTGAGCCTGTATTAAGATAAGATATTTCTAATTTTTTTGATAATTCATTTGCAATAGTTGACTTACCAGATCCACTAGGTCCATCAATTGCAATTATATAATTATTCATTTTTCCTCCTTATATCATTTGCACAAGCATATCCTTGGGAAAATGCCACTTGTAAATTATATCCTCCAGTTAAACAATCTACATCAATTACCTCGCCTACAAAATAAAGATTTGGAACTAACTTGGACTCCATAGTTTTTGGATTAATTTCATTACAGTCAATCCCACCGCTTGTTATTATGGCGGAATTTATATCTTTTAGTCCATCAAAGCTTAAGTGAAAAAATTTGATTTCTTTAATTAATCTATGTCTTTCTTCTTTTGTAATTTGATTAGCCTTTATCCGATTATTTATTTCAGATCTTTCTAATATTATATCTATAAAGGCGTTTAAAAGTAATTTTTTTAGGATATTTGATATATCTTTATTAGGATTTTTATCAAACTCTCTAAGAAGTCTATTATCAATCTTTTCAAAATCTAAAGCAGGCTTAAGATCTATATACATTCTAATTACTCTACTCCTATTAATTAAAGATGAGAGTGTTAATACAATTGGACCTGTTATAAAGTCTTTAGCAAAAAGCATATCACCAAATTCTTTAAAATCCCCTCTATTTGTTTCTATATTAAGACTTACATTTTTTAAACTTATGCCATTTAATACATTTAAGTTTTTGTCTTTAAAAATAATAGGACATAATCCCGGAACTTGATGTATTATTTTATGTGAAAATTTTTTAGCAAACTTATAGCCGTCTCCAGTCGAACCTGTCAAAGGATATGAAAGTCCTCCAGTAGCTATAACGAGTTTATCAAATTCATAAGTACTTTGACTTGTCTTAACCTTGAATTTATCATCTTTATACAAATCTATTACATTCTCATTAAGTCTTAAGTTTATATTTTTTTTTCTAATTTGTTTTTCAAATAGTTTTATAACATCATTTGACTTCTCACTTTTTGGAAATACCCTATCTCCTCTTTGTATAGATAGTTTTAGATTATTCTTTTCCATATAATCCATAAGGGCATAATTATCAAAGTTTGTAAATGATGAATACATAAATTTCTTATTAACCACTATATTTTCTAAAAATTCATCAAAAAATTTGGCGTTTGTAATATTACATCTACCCTTGCCTGTTATAAAAAGTTTTTTACCTATCTTATCATTTTTTTCAATTAAGGTAATTTCGTTATTTTCAGTTTTTGCATTTATTGCAGTAAATACACCACTTGCCCCTGCACCTATTATTCCTATTTTTTCCATACCTATTCCTACAAACACCTTAAATAATTAATCTCTTCATTGCTAAGTTTGGCATAATCTCCGCTTTTTAGATTACCCAGCTTTATTTTTCCAATTTTAATCCTTTTTAAATCTAATACTTTCACTCCAAAATATGCAAACATTCTTCTAATTTGCCTGTTAAAGCCTTGATGAATTACAACTTTATATGTATTATCTGACAAATATTCTATATCGGATTTTGAAGTAATTTCCTTACTAGATAATTTTATAGGATTTTTAAAACTCGATAATTCAGTTTCTGAAAGTTTTTTATTCACTTTAACTATATATATTTTGTCTATAACTTTGCTTGGATGAATTAATTTATTTGTTATAGCTCCATCATTTGTTATAAGCATAAGACCATGACTGTCTTTATCAAGCCTACCTGCACAAAAAAATCTTTCATCTATATCTATTAAATCATTTAAATCTTTTTTATTGTATGGATCGAAATTTGACGAAATATAACCTATAGGTTTATTTAATTTTAGGTAAAACTTATCTTTTAGTTCTAAAATTTTTCCATTTACTACAACTTCATCGTTATCTTTTACCATATAAGATAAATCTTCTACCACTTTACCATTTATATAAACTTGTCCATTTTTTACAAGTTCTTCTGCCTTTCTTCTTGAAGAAATACCAGATTTTGCAATAAATTTATTTATTCTCATCAGATTCTTCCTTAATATCTATCTTAGGTAATTCTTCTAAACTTTCTATATTAAAATGTTTTAAGAAATTTTCAGTAGTTACATATATAATTGGCTTACCTATTTTATCAAGCCTTCCATTTTCTTTTATTAAATTCTTAGATAAAAGAGAATCAATAGTTGATTGAGAATTAAGTCCTCTAATTTTGTCAATCTCCGCTCTTGTTATAGGTTGTTTATAGGCAATAATTGATAAAGTTTCAAGAGATGAGTTAGAAAGTTTACTGCTTGATTTTTTTACAAGCTTTGATATATATTTTTCATGTTCACTTCTTGTTGAAAATTGAAATTTACCATCGAAGTTTCTTATAAGTAGTCCACTAGTCTTAATGTTTCTCTCATTTTCCATATCTTTTAGTGCATCTTTTATCTCAGATTTTTTTGAATCATCAATAATCTTAGCAAGGTCGTCTATATCAATCGCTTCTCCCCATATATAGAGTATTTCTTCAATTATTCCTTTTAAATATTCTCTATCCATTAGCTATTAACTTCCCTTTTTAAAATCAAAAACTTATTTACATAATCTTGTTTTAAATAAATTTCCTTAGTCTTAACTAGTTCTAATAAGGCTAAAAATGTTCCTATACATGCATCCTTAGATTTAATTTCATTAATTATGGACTCAAGTCTTATTTTTTTTGTAAATTTTAAAGTATTTCTAACCTTAAGAACATAATCATTTACATCAAGTTTTCTTATAGTATTTATTATATCTGGTTTTTGTCTATTTTTTTCCTTAAATTTATCCATTATTTTTCTAAATTCTTTTGAAAGAATTTCTACGTCTTGGCTGATAACCTCCTCTTTTTCACTGTATTTTGACAAATCTTCTTGAAATTTGTAATAATATAAAAGACCTTTATTTTCAAGAACTTTCATATCATCTTCAACACTTTTTATTTTTTTATATTCTATTAAATATTCAAGGAAATCTTCTTCTACCTTATCACTACCCTCTTTTGGCATAAGTTTTGATGATTTAATATACAACAAAATAGAAGATATATATATAAACTCACTTAATTGGTCTATTGGAATTTCCATATTTTTAATAGTTTCCATATAAGGGTTTGTAATATCTTCTATCTTAATATCATAAATATCAACTTTTTGTTTCTCAATTAGACTTAATAAGACATCAAAAGGTCCTGTATAGACCTCTAAGTCAATATTTAAACTATTATCTTTCATCTAATATTTTTTTTGCATACATTATTGCTATTATTGTTTTAGCATCTGTTATCTCACAATTTATAACCATATTGTAAGCATCTTCAATTTTTATACTTTCAACTTCCAAAAATTCATCCTCATCAAGTTCTAATTTAGACTCTTCTAAGTCTTTTGCTATAAAAAATGATAGTTTATCATTTGTAAATCCTGGAGATGCGTGCATATCAAAAAGATATTCTATATCTAAAGGTTTATATCCAATTTCTTCTTGAAGCTCTCTTTTTGCAGTTTCAATTGGTTTTTCATTAGACTCTACAAGGCCAGCAGGTATTTCTAAGCTAAATTCATCTATTGCTTTTCTATATTGTCGTACAAAATAAAGTGAGTCTTCCCCATCATAAGCAATAATCCCAACACCTTTCATGTGGTCTACTATTTCTCTTTTTGAATATTTTTTATCTGGCATTTCAACTGTTTCTACTCTTAATGATAGTATTTTACCTTCATAAATGTTATCTACTTTTATAGTTTTTTCATAGTTATCCATAAAATCATCCTTTTCTTAATCTCTCAGCCATATCTAGCATTTCCTTAGCAGAATCTTTTGTTTTATCTGTTATATCGACTCCACCTATAAGTCTTGCTATCTCATTAACTCTCTCTTCACCTTTTAAATTTGTAGAGGAGCTTATTGTCAAAGATTTCTCGTCATGTTTTTCTATAAGTATATGATTATTAGATAAAGAAGCTATTTGAGGAAGGTGGCTTATGGCTAAAATTTGCCTTTCTTTGGATAAATCCAATATCTTCTCACCTACAATTTGAGCAGTCCTTCCACTTATACCTTGATCTATCTCATCAAAAATCATAGTATCTATATTGTCAAATGTAGAAAAAACTTTTTTAAAAGCAAGAACAATTCTTGATATTTCACCACCTGATGCAGTTTTCGACAAACTTTTTAGCTCTTCTCCCTTGTTAGTTTTAATCAAAAAATCAATGTTATCAAAACCATTTGGGTCAATTCTCAACTTTTTACTAAAATCTATCCTAAAATCAGCATTTTTTATATTAAGAGATTTGATTTCGATAATTATCTTTTCTTCGAGTTCTTTAGCCTTATTTTTTCTAATATATGACAAATTCTTTGCCATACTTTTTAGACTTTCATCTATATTTTTAATAGAATTTGAAATTTTATCTTTATAATTATCAATTTTATCAAGTTCGTCATATCTTCTTTTTATTTTATCTTTGTAAGTTAAGATTTCTTCTATATTATTACCATATTTTCTCTTTAAATCAAATATTTTTTGATTTATCATCTCAAGTTCATATAATCTTTCAGGGTTTTGATCAAGGCTATCCTTATAAAAATCTAATTCAGAGTATATTTCATTTACAGAATCTATAAGCTCATCCACTTTAGAGTTTATTTCTTTTATATTATCATCAATATTCGAAAAAGAAGAAAGACTCGATGAAAGACTTGCAAGCATTGAACTAATTGATGGACTATCATAGTCATATGAAGATAAGTGCTCTTCGCATTTTTCTATGCATTCTATAAGCTCAGTAACTGAATTTAATCTCTTATACTCTTGGTCTAATTTCTCTTCATTAATGTTTTTTAAGTCAACTTGCTCTATATCATCTAATTGATATGAAATCAATTCTTTTTCTCTTGATATTTCCTCTTGAGATAGATCAAATTCTTGATATTTTTTTAAAAAATTATTTTTTTCAATATACAAGGATTCTAATTTTTTTCTAATACTATTACTTTCCGCATCATTTTTATAAGAATCAATTATGTCCAGGTAATTATTTTTATACATAAATATATTTGTATCACCTTGTTTATATATATCAATAAGAAATTTAGACATATCTTTTACAAGATTTAAATTAGTAATCCTACCATTTATCCTTATTGATGATGACTTATCACTTATTGTTCTTGTAATGATTAATTTATTATCATCAAAAACAACATCCATTTGCTCTAATATATTTATAAGCCTATCATCAAGTAAAAAAACAGCTTCTATAATTGTTTTATTATCAAATTTCCCTATAATATCCTTATTAGCTCTCTTTCCTAATACGATATTTATTGCATCTAAGATAAGTGATTTTCCAGAGCCAGTCTCTCCTGTTATGACATTAAAGCCCTTATCAAAGAATATATGATCTCTCTTGATAATAACAAAATTATTTATAAAAAGCTCTGCTAACACCTACTTCACCATACTTCTTAAAGTTTCAATCAATTCGTCTATTTCATCAAGATTTTTAGGTGTAATAAATATTGTATCAAGACCAGTAACAATTCCACCTATATTTTCAAGCTTAGCATTAGTTATATAAAGTCCACAAACTGTAGCTGTATAAGATATAGTTTTAATAACTACAAGTTGATAACTTCTTTCAACAGCAAGAACAGATTCTTTAAATATTTTTTCCATTCTCTCATTTAAAGAATCATAAACAGTATCAATCACTGTATATTTATATTCATAGTCATCTGTTTGTACTTTTGAAATCCTAAGCTCTTTGATATCTCTAGAAATTGTTGCTTGAGTAGCATCTACACCTTGTTCCTTTAACAATCTTGATAATTGACTTTGTGTCTTTACTTCGTTATTCTGAATAATATCTAAAATTAATCTTTGTCTAGTATATTTTTTCATTTAGTCCTCTCAGTTAAATAATCAATTAAGTAAATATGAAAATCATTATTTTTGAATTTATTAATATTTTCCTTAGCCTTATTGTTAAAATCTAATAATAAGCTATTAGCTTCATCTAACGATTTACATGATAGTATATTAAGTTCATTTTTTTCATTCTTATCTAATAAATCATCCTGAATTTGAAATGATAAACCTAAATAATAAGCGTAATTTTCCAAAGCTTTTAATTTATCTTCACTTAGTCCATTTAATAATCCAGCCATGACACACGCCGCCATAAATAATCTAGAAGTTTTATTTTTATAAACTTCTAATATATAGGATAAATCAATTTCCAAGTTTCTTCTTAGGTCATATACCTGACCTTTTATCATACCATCTATTCCACTAGCTTTTGAGAGATAAAGCGATGCATCTAGAAAACGTTGCCCATTTTTAGCCAAATTTAATGAATTTTCAAAAGCCAAATTTAATAAACTATCACCTATAAGAATTGCAATATCTTCACCAAACTTCTTATGAACCGTCGGCTTTCCTCTTCTTAGATCATCATCATCCATTGATGGAAGATCATCATGGACTAGAGAATAAGCATGTATCATTTCAATATTTAATGCCATTTCAATAATCTCATCATTTAGATAACTTTTTTTAGTTAGCATCTTATAGGATTCTAAAAATAGTATTGGTCTAATCCTTTTTCCCGAATCTGTTGCATACCTTAAGGCTTCGTTTAAAGGATTATCATCCTTAAATTTTTCTTCAAATGCCCTATCAATTATTTTCTTATCTTTTTTTAAAATTGTTTTAAAATCTTCTTTATTCATCATTACCACTATCTATAATTTTTATCTTAGCCTTATACTCATCAATTTGCTTATTTAAATTATTATATATATCCATAGCTTCTTTGTATAAGTCTATACTTTTGTCTAAATTATCCTTATTTTCTTCAAGCTGATTAAGTAAAGACTTCATCTTTTTATAATTATCTTCAAATGTATTATTCATATTTTATCTGTGCTTTCACTTCTCCATCACTAAAAACTATCTTAACAAAATCATAATCTTTCAAAGAAAATTTAGAATAAATATCATAACCATCTAAACTTTTAATGGATATAGATTTTCTTCTTATATCTAATATTTCCTTGATTGAAGAAAGCTTTATATTTAAATTTTCAATCAAAGACTCTTTCTGTCCTATTCTATCGTTTAAAATATCTTTTATGCTTTTAAAAGATATATCTATTTCATTTTTTTTCTTTTCGATAAGGCTGTTAGGACTAAATAAATCTAAGCTTTGTTTTAAATATGAAACTTCTATCTCTTTAAGTTCTAAATTTCTCGAGAAAACTTTTTTTATCTCAATAAAAGAATCTTTAAAATCTTCTCTAAGTCTTTTATAATTTCTTACAAGATAAGAGCCAGCCTCAGTTGGAGTTTGTAAAGATATATCACTTACTAAATCTGTAAGTGAATTATCTATTTTATGTCCAATAGCAGAAACTATTGGTGTATTTAAATTATAAATCATCTCTACTAAATCTTTTTCATTGAAAACTTTTAAATCTTCCTTACTACCACCACCACGAGTTAGTACAATGCAGTCTAAGTCCATATCTTCAAGTCTATTAAGTGCTTTAATTATTTCATCTTTTGCACTACTTCCTTGAACTTTTACTGGATAAAGGAAAATCTCAATATCTTGCATTTCCTTATTTATTACTGAAATAAAATCAACTATTGCAGCCGACTTACTAGATGTTATAAGTCCAATATTTTTAGGATAATCTTTGACTTTCTTTTTTCTATCTAAATCAAAATAACCTTTTTTGTAAAAATCTTCTTTTAGCTTTAAAAAACGTAAATATTCGTCAGATAGACCTGAAACTTTAATATCTTTTATCGCAATAGTTAACCTTGAAGAGTATGTAGAATAAGTAAGATTTCCAATTATTACTACCATATCTCCATTATTTATATTTTCAAAGTCCTCATTTTTATAGAAAAAAATAGCACAATCTACTATATCATTATCCTCTTTTAAAGAAAAGAAAATATGCTCATGCGATACTTTTAAATTAGCTATTTCCCCTTCAATACTTACATTTTGAAATAAAGGATCATGCTTAATAGATGTCTTTACATACTGATTAAATTGTTTTACACTTAAAGACTTCAAAACTATAATCTCTTTTTAGAAATTTTACCAAGTACACTGTTAATAAATTTATATCCATCACTTGTAGAATATTTTTTTGATAAGTTAACAGCTTCATTTATAGAAACACTTACTGGAATCTCTAAGTAGAAAATTTCATTTATACTTAAAAACAAAATAGATTTATCAGCCTTAGATAATCTATTAAAAGAAGACTTTCCAATTTGATTTAGTATTATTTCATTTATATCGTTATAATTTTCTAGATATGATTTTAAAGATAAGTAGCAAAATGAATCTTCTCCTAAGTCTATTTCATGATTATAAAACGAATCTTTAATATTACTTACTTCATTTATTTGATTTTCAAATATTATCTTAAAAATCCATTCTCTTTGTTTTTTTCTATTCATTATATCTTCAAACTGTTTACTTGGACATTAACTCTTTTTACAAGAAGTCCTGTCATAGTTTCAACTTGCCTTTTTACATTTTCTTGAACGTGTTTGATAGTTTTTCTAACATTAACATCTGCCCTAAGTACTAAATTTAAATCTATAGTTACAAAGCCTTCAAACACTGAAATATTAGATGCTTTTTTAAGCTCTTTACTATCGAGTTCTTCTAATTCAACAACTCCATTTATTTCTTCTGCCGCGGTTTTTGCTATTGTTTCAATAGTTTCATTAGCGATTTTTACACTACCGTATTTAAACTCTCTAGCCATCTTTACTCCTTTTTACCTAAAAGTTAAACTCTAGATAAATATTCTCCATTTCTTGTATCGATTTTAATAGTGTCACCTTCATTAACAAATACTGGTACATTTATAATTGCTCCAGTTTCAACCTCTGCAGGTTTTGTAACGTTAGTGGCTGTATCACCTTTTATTGCTGGCTCAGTTTTAACTACTTTTAACTCTACAAAGTTTGGTGCTTCAATAGAAAAAGGTTTATTCTTATAAAATCTCATTGTTGCTGTATCATTTTCTCTAATATATGATATAGCCTCTTCTACTGCATCATGATCCACTGGAATTTGTTCAAAAGTTTCTGGATCCATAAAATAATATAATTCACCATCATTGTACAAATATTGCATATCTTTTGTACTTATTATAGCTTGTTCAAACTTTTCATTTGGATTAAATGTTACATCTTTATTTCCACCTTGCATAACAGATTTTATTTTAGCTCTTACAAATGCTGCTCCCTTGCCTGGCTTAACATGTTGGAAATCTATTACTTGATAAACATCCCCATTATATTCAAAAGTTATTCCTTTTCTTAAATCATTTGCTGATATCATAATTCCTCCTGATTGACTCTTTTTATCTTATTATACCACTTATAGAAACTTTTTTAAATTGATATGCAAATTTATGTAAAATTAACCTATATTTTTTCATATAGTAAAACATAAATCTGATATAATATAAGTGGTGATTAAAATGAAAAAAATAGGAATTATATCAGAATTTAACCCATTTCACAATGGTCATGAATACATATTAAAAGAAGCTAGAAAAATATCTCAAGCTGATATTCTTGTAAGTATAATGAGTGGCGATTTTGTCCAAAGAGGTCAAGCAAGTATTATTGATAAATATAAAAGAGCTAATTGTGCAATTAAATATTCTGACCTCATTGTTGAAATGCCTACATTTATAAGTTTACAATCTGCAAACTTTTTTGCTTATAAAAATATAGAATTATTAAATAAGATTAACATAGACTACTTAGCATTTGGAATTGAAAATATTGAAGAAAGTCAATTTTTTGATTATGCTAATAAAATTATCGATAATGAAGATAAGATAAATTTCAAGATCAGGGAATTTATGGATAACGGATACTCATATACAAAAGCTTCTTACTTAGCAAGCAATGAAATAATAGATGATACTTTATTTTTAACATCCAATAATATTCTTGCCCTAGAATATATAAGGGCTATCAAAAAAATAAACTCAAATATAAAGCCTATAGCAATAAAAAGAATTGGAGCAAACAATAGAGATTTATCTTTAGGAAAAGATATTTTCTCATCATCAACATCTATAAGAAATAATATAGAAAATGAAAATATAAATACATACTTACCTAAATATTCTTATGAAAAAATCCTTGCTTTTAAAAATGAATATAAAAATTTTCCAAAAGATGATTATATATATAATATTTTTAGATATAAAATTCTTGTAGAAAAAGCTCCAATGAATAAGTGTCTATGTTATGAAAATGGAATAGATAATCTGCTAAGAAAACTAGCTGAAAATAATAACAATTATAAAGACTTTTTAGAAAAAGCAATAAGTCAAAGATTTACAAAATCTAGAATTAGAAGACTAATTTTAAACTATTGCTTAGATAATTTTACAGAGTTGAATAATATAAACATTAACTTTTTAAAAGTCCTATCCTTTAGCGAAGATTCTAAAGTTTTATTAAAAAATAAAAATATAAATTTTGTAATTAGAAAAAAAGATGCCAACTCTTTAAATTTAGATAATAAAAAAATCTATGATAAAATGGTTGATTCTTCTAATCTATACTCTCTTATCATAGGTAGAGAATTAAACTATGATTTTACTAGACATATAAAAATCACTGAATGAAAATAAAATAAGACTCTATAATAATTTGTTTCTACAAAACTACAAGTTATTATAGAGTCTATTATAATATTTTTATAAAATTCTTAATTTTTTACTTGAAATTCTCAATATTTAATATTCCATCAAGTCTTTCAAGATAATTTTCATCTTGATTATGCGTTATTACTATTCTTGTTAAATCATTTAAGATAAAAATCAGATTTTCGATTACTTGTGCTGATTTTGGGTCTAATCCTGAAGTTGGTTCATCAAAGATTATTATCTTTACCTTATTTACTAAATCTCTTGCCAATTCTATTCTTTTCTCCTCCAGAAATAGTATTCTTATTAAGAATATTATTTTTGACCTTATTAGATAAAATTTTTAATCCAACTAAATCTATAACTTTATTATAAAGACTTACATCTATATCTTTATACATACTTATATTGTTATATAAACTATCCTTAAGTATAAAATTATCTTGAGGTATATAATATATTAAATCATATATATCTTCTTCTTTAAATTGCTTTAATGGTATATTTTCAAAAAATATATTACCACTATAATCTTTTTCTATTTTCATTAATATCTTTGCAGGAGTTGATTTCCCTGAGTCACTAGAACCTATAATAGCATATGACTTGTATTTATCAAATTTAAAATTAAGGTCAGAAAAAACTAGTGTTTTTTTATATTTGAAACTTAAATTATTTATAGTAATTTCTTGCTTTGGTGTAATTATTTTTTTAGATTTTACATTTTCACTTTTGATTATCCCAGAAAATATCTTATTTTTTATGCTTTTAGATGCATTAAGTTCTACAAAGTGTCTGAATCCATCTGCTATAGCATTTGATGATGTTGACACAATTGTAATTGCAGAAAGTATCATAGTTGAATCTAAACTATTAAAAGAAATAAGTAAAGAACATATAGATACATTAATAATTAAAGTTATCCCACTTAAAGTAGTCATTGTTTCCATTAACATTCTTTTACTTATATTCAATTTTTTAATTGATTCTAATACTTTTTTATCACTTTTAGAAAAAAATCTACAAATGATTTGCTATTTTTTGATTGTTTTATTTGTAAATATCCATCTAAAGATTCATATAATTTATTCAAATAAATCTCATTATTATTAGAATATTCCATTTGTAAAAAATTAATTTTTTTTGCAAAAATTTTTCCTACAAATAAAGGAATAAAGGATACAAATATAGCTGTTAACATTATTGCTACATGTATTCTTACCAAAAAAACAAAAATATTAAAACTTGACCAAGATACATACATGAGTAAACTAAATTTAATAAATAATTTAATCTAAATTGATCTACATCTTTATCAATAATATTTATATAATAGCTAGTATCAAATTTATATTTTGAAGTTTCCATCTTATATAAAGATTTCATATAATAATCTACTCTTATATCATCACTAATGTTTATAGTGAAATCATTAGCATATTTTTGACTTATATACATACACAAAAGATAAATTAGAAAAAAAGAGATAGATATCCCTATATAATATGTAGATTCTATAAATTCCCCATCTAACATAAGTCTTGTAATATTGGATAGGTTTAAAGAAGAATACTAAAAAAACATATAGCAAACCAACTAGTAATTAGAGATATTATAAGAGATTTTTTATTTTTAAAAATATATTCTTTAATCATGATCTTGATTCCTTGATTTTTCCTTTATATATTTATCTTT
>NZ_JAXDSU010000049.1:0-24176 GCF_034090325.1 Anaerococcus porci | reverse complement strand
TCATTGCTTTTAGTCTAACTTCTTCTTTTTTATTGTTTGTATTTTTTCTGGCTTTTTCAAGCTCATAAATTTCTTTTTTTGTTTTTTCATCTATTATCTTTTTCATATTCTTATTATACACTTTTAATTAGGTTTTAGTATAAGAGATGTTAATTTTAAGCTCAATAATGGAGAAATTGTATGTCTTTTAGGCAAAAATGGTTCAGGAAAAATCACTATTATAAATTGTATATTAAAAATGTTAGAGTTTGACGGAGGAAATATATTATACAATAATATAGATATAAATAAATATAATAATAATGATTATTTTTCGAAAGTATCAGCACTATTGGAATCATCAACAAACGTTTATAATTATCTAACAGCTATTGAAAATATCGCTTATTTTTCAGGATTATTAAAAATAGATATGAATTATTCTTATGTAAATTTTTTGTTAGATAAGTTTTCAATATATGATTTTAAAGATAAAAAAGTAGGAACATATTCTTTAGGGATGAAACAAAAGCTGTCTATAATAATCTCGTTGTTATCTAATCCTGAATTAATTCTCTTAGATGAGCCAACTCTAGGATTAGATATAGAGAGTAAGTTATCCATTATTGAAATTTTAAAAGAATTAGTTAGTGATAAAAAAATATCTATATTACTTACAACTCATCAACTAGATGTTGTTGAAAAAATTAATGGAAGAGTTATTTTATTAAAGTCAGGAAAAATTGAAAATTTTAATATAGGTAATTATCATAACAAATTTATTATAAAATATAGAGAAAATTCAAAAATTGCAACTAAAGAAGTTACTGGAGATATAATACCAATTCTAAAAAAGATAAAATTAGAAAATTTAATTGAAATTAATAGGAATAGGAAAGAGATTCAATTAGAAGATATTGTAATGGAGAAATTAAATGAAATTACTTAAGTCTGAATTTAACAAGATAAAAGAAGAAATAAAATTTTATTATCCAGATTATATAGTAGGTATTATAGTCGAATTGTTAATATTATTTATAATTCTTAAAGTAGGAAATGATCTAAATATATCTTATTTCTCTTATATATATCATGGGTATTAGTAAGTGGAATAATATCTGAATCTGTGATGTGTATATCTACAGAAAAACAATTAGGAACATTACAAAATTTAATGATTAAACCATATAATATATTTCAAATTGCACTTGCTAAAGTTTTTATATAGTATTTAATAAATCTTGTAAAAATTATACTTATGTCTATTATACTTAAGCTTTTTATTTTTAATGATTTGATTTTAAACTTATCAATAATATATACTTTGCTATTGGAAAGTATAGGTATTTTTGGACTATCATTTGTAATGTCTGCTCTTACTTTAATATATACGAAAATAGCATCTTTTGAAATCATAATATCATATATTATATTATTTTTATCAGGTAGTATTATAAAATTGCCTGAGTTTATACTTTATACTAATTCTATAAGTTATTGTTTTATAATTATACCTAAAATAATTAAAGGGGAAAAGATATATGTAAATTTAATAGTATTATTTGTATTATCTTCAATATTATTTGTTTTAGGATATTTATTATTTAAAATAGTATTTAAAAGAAGTAAAGATTTTTCTTGGAATTATTAAAAATCGATTAGAAAAACTTATTGATATTTTCAATTATATTGTTTGATTATATCATAGTAGTTATATAATAGGATAGCTTAAAGTGTAAAAAGCAAATCTTAAATTTTTAAATATGGATATAAGTTAGTCATTGAATTATATTTTTAATTTTAAAAAAGTGATGATAGGAATGATAAATTCATTCTCTACATCACTTTTTTAGTGGTCTAATTATTATATATAGATCTATCTATCTCATTTTCACTTGATGCAACTATAAGGGCAGATGAGGCTGCTGCTGTAACATTTGTTGCAGTTCTTCCCATATCTGCTAAGGATGATATAGGCGAAAGGATAACAACCATTTCTATAGGAAGTCCCATAGCTGCAAATACTGCTGTTGTTGTAATTGTTGCAGTTCCAGGAACACCTACAGTTCCCAATGACACTAATAAGGCTACAAAAACTAGCATAATATAATCTGATATAGAATAGTTTATTCTTAGAACATTTACAGTTAATAGTGCACTCATTACAGGCCAAAATCCAGCACATCCAGGCATACCCATGGTGGCTCCCATAGGAGCTACAAAGGATGCAACCTTTTCACTTACTCCCATATTTTTAGTTAGATTTTCAATATTTGCCCCAATTGATCCTACTGATGATTGAGTTGTAAATCCAATTGCTTGGACTGGCCAATTTTTCTTAAAAAACTTAAATGGGTTAAGTTTTCCAATAATTCCAATCATAGCTCCTGTTGTTATATAAGAATGAAATACGGAGGCTATATAGGTTAAAATTAGGATAAATAATAGTGGTTTTACTGCACTATAGTCAATTCTTCCTATAGAGCTTGCAAGAAGTGATAAAACAGCATATGGTGTAAAATCTGTTACAAATCCAATAAGCCTAAAGATTATTTCAGAAAATGACTCTATAAAGTCTACAAACGGCTTAACTTCTTTATCTTTTCCTCTTTCTATAAGTTGAAGAACACTTAGACCTATAAGAACTGCAAATACTATTATTGGAATAACTGATCCTTTTGAAGCATCAGCTACTATATTTTTTGGAAAAAAGTTTACGAAAGCATCAGCAAAGCCTGGTACTTCCTTAACTTCGTTTGAAGTTTCTATTGGAATATTTGCATTTTTTCCTATCTTAAATAATACTGCTAAAACTACACCTATAAGGGAGCCTAGAACATTGTGAAGACTTAACACACCAATAGTTTTAAGTCCCATAGACCTTAGATTTGCCAGGTTTTCTGTTGAAATTACTATTTTAATTACTGATGCTAGAAGAATTGGTATTACTAGGGCAAATAATAAATTTGCATAAATCCTACCAAAAACTCCTATATATTCTGTACTATCCTTAAATAAAAATCCAAGAATAATACCTAAAATTGCTCCAGAAATCACTCTAATTCCAAAGGAAATCCCCTTTTTTTTCATAAAGCTTAGGCCATAAAAAAGTATAAAGCCTATAAAAAGTACTAAAAATTTCATATAAACTCCTTTATTTTTTAGTTTAAAAGTGAAAGTATTAAAAGTAATTAAATGGCAAATAAAAGTTGGTAGCATAGCTAGAATATTTTAATAAATCAAAAACTACACTATCTGTTCCACCTTTTACAAAATTTGATAGGTAGAAGTTTTAATCTTATCTTGGTAGGTTAATTATTTTAAATAAGAAATAAATTGAAGGCTTTGAAATATCCTATATCAATGAATGACTAACTTAGATATAAAATAATATAAAAACATGATTTCTGCCTAAATTATCCTATTATTTTTAGAAAATTTTCCGAAAGTATGGCTAAGCTAATTAACATAATTGTATTAAAGTTAAGTTATTCTTTCCTATATTATCTAATCTTAGCTTAATTTTACTATTATGAAATGGTAGGAATAAATTATGGTCTGGATATTATAATATTATGGCCTATATTTTAATTATTTTATTAATAAGTTTCTATGCTCACACCACTTGTTGGAAAATTTTGATAAGTAATTTTTATAAATTTTCTAAAAGAAAAATATTCACTTGCTTTTTCTTATTTCTACCAAGTTTAAAGTTTTTACTTACTAAGAATTATTTTATTTTCTTTCACTTATAAGATAATAAAAATGAGTAAAAAAAATCCCGCCCCACAAAAGGACGAGTTACCGTGTTTCCACCTTTATTCGCTTTTTACTTTGTTTTTCTTAACTAATATAAGTTAAGCATAAAAAATAAAAAACCTCATCGAGGTCAATTAACCTCTAGCGCTATAACAGGCGCACCTGTTACCGACTACTTACTTTCGTCAGTAAGACTCAAAGATGCATAAACATAAATATTTTATAGTCTATCTCAGCTTAAAAGACTTCTCTGTAATAAAACTCTCTTATGTTCTCTTCTTTTTTACGTCATTTATATTACAAGAGTGATTATACAATCCAGACTAAATTAGTCAAGTATAAAAAATAAAAAAATTAAAAAAATTTTAAAAAAAATGTTTAATATCGTTTTCAAGGGGTATATTATAAATAAGAGAAAATAAAATCTCTATCCTACCGGCACAGTATTTAAAAAATACTGGTTACAAAACTTGGCTAAGGGAGGATTTCAAATAAGTGAATAGAAAAAGTGGTGGAAGATAATGTAAAGGTAAGGCCATCTGACATTTTTCTAAGATTTGAAATAAGAAGCTAGCAAGTTTTAACTATATAGGTAAAAGAAAAAAATAAAATATATGGTAAAGGAGTGGTTAGTTCACATAGGTATTAGATAAATTAAAGATAAAAAAATATGAGTGTATATAGACATATAGATATGTAAATATATGAAAAGAAAAATAAAAAATAGAGTAAACGCAAGTTTACAGAAAGGACAAAAGAGTGATAGAACCAAAATCAGAACTCTGTGCTGGTAGGAGAAAATAAATCGACCTTGTAAGTGTAAAAAAACTAAGGTCGATTTTTTTGTGCTTATTTTTAAGGAATAAAAAGTTCATCTACGCTAGTATTTAAAACTTTGGCAAGGTCAAAGGCAAGCTCTAATGAAGGTGAATACTTATCATTTTCAATGGCGTTTATAGTTTGTCTTGAGACCTTACACATATTGGCAAGGTCTTTTTGAGATAGTTTTAATTTCGTTCTTAATTCCTTTATATTATTTTTCATTAAGAATATTTTCTCCTGAATTTCACAACATTAACTAAAAATAAAACTGAAAGTATTACAAGATCAATAAAATGATTAGATTTACCTATTTCATTTCCGATTTTTATACTTATCCAATTTGAAACTATATTTATTACAAGATATGCCATAAAAATAGTAAGAGTATATCTAGAAGCCTTATCCTTTATTTTATCATCTCTTTCATCGCCTAGCTTATAGATAGTAAATAGGCTTATAGAAACTAAAACTACCGATAAAAATAATATAAATAAAAATACAGTAAATAACATAATAACCTCCTTTATGTCAAACATCTTTTACACTGCTATAATACAAGAAAATCTTATAGATGTCAAATAAGTTTGACATATCAAAAAAATAATCCTTACACTAGTATAGATTATTCTTTATATTGTAAGGAAATTATATAGATATATTAATCTTATTTAACTTTCATATTGAAAAAATTTGATAGTACAAATAGATTATTATTTTTCCAATAAATAAAAAGAAATTTGAAAAGTAAGATTCTCTTAAAGTAAAGAGATAACTAAAATAATAACTTGAAATATATAGAAGTTATATTAGAAATTACTTGCAAAAATCCTCCTTTCTTATATAATTATAAGACAGTAAGAGTCTTATAGAGGGAGGGGCTATGGATACTTTAGAAAAACTTAAAATATTAACTGATGCAGCCAAGTATGATGTTTCTTGTTCATCGTCTGGTTCAAATAGGAAAAATACATCCAAAGGTCTTGGTAATGGGCATGTATCTGGTATTTGTCACTCTTGGAGTGAAGATGGAAGGTGTATTTCTCTTCTTAAAATCTTATATACAAATAAGTGTATCTATAACTGCGAGTATTGTATAAATAGGTCATCTAATGACATAAAAAGGGTAGAATTTACTCCAAGAGAGGTGGCTGACTTAACTATAAACTTTTATAGGAGAAATTATATAGAGGGTTTATTTTTATCATCTGGAATTGTCAAAAACCCAGACTATACCATGGAGATGCTAATTGAAGTTGCAGATATTCTAAGAAATAAATATTTCTACAACGGCTATATCCACATGAAAGCAATCCCTGGCTCAAGTCCTGATTTAGTTAAAAAAATGGGACTTTTAGTCGATAGGATGAGTATAAATGTAGAACTTCCCACAGAAGAATCTTTAAAAATCCTAGCTCCTCAAAAGTCCATAAAGGCTATTGAGTCATCTATGGGCTTTGCCAAGGAGAAAATAGTCCAAAGAAAAAATGAAATACAATTATATAGGCACACTCCCAATTTTCTTCCAGCAGGCCAAACTACTCAGATGATTATAGGGGCAGCTAAGGAAAGTGATTTTGATATTATGAAAAGGTCAGAAAATTTATACAAGGACTATGAGCTTAAGAGAGTGTTTTATTCAGCCTTTGTCCCTGTTGTTAAAAGTGAGTTTACAAAAGATGTCAAAAAAGCTCCTCTTTTAAGAGAACATAGACTTTATCAAGCTGATTGGCTTTTGAGATTTTATGGATTTAAGGCAAATGACTTACTTAATGAAAAAAATAATAATTTTGATTTAAGAATTGATCCTAAGACTAGTTGGGCTATTAATAATATAGAGAAATTTCCAGTTGAGATTAATAAGGCAAGTTACTATACCCTTATGAAGATTCCAGGTATAGGGAGAGTTTCTGCAAGAAAAATTATTAATGCAAGAAAGTATAGAAAGCTTAAGTATGAGAACCTAAAGGATCTAAATATTTCAGTAAAAAGGGCTAGGAATTTTATAATGGTAGATGGAAAATATATGGGAGCGAGATTTAAAGATAAAAGTGATTTGAAGAATAGGATGAGTGATTCTAGCTCCTTTGAACAGCTTTCTTTTTTTGGGTGATTTATGGATATTATTGTATATGATGGTTCTTTTGATGGATATCTGACGGTTATTTTTGATTATTATAGTGACTTATTTAAAATAAAGATAGAAATCGAATGTAAGCAGATTTCCTTTCTTAAAATAAAAAAAGTTGAGACCAAGGTTGAAAAATCTAAGAAAGTCGAAGATTCTATAAAGAAGAATCTTTCAAATGAGTTTTTCTTTAAGATAAAAATAGCATTTAAAACGGATTATAAAAATAAAGATACTATTATTGCAAGACTTATTAAACTTGCATATATAAAAGGTCTTATGATTATAAATTCTAGCAACAAATATGGAATAGCTTTTAACAAGATGCTTAAAAATTATGAATCTGAGACCCATGATTTGAAAGGACTTTTAAGATTTAGGGAGATTCAAGAAGAATATCTTTTTGCGGAATATGAATCTCATAATAATGTTTTGGAAGATTTATCAAGGCATTTTTTAAAAAGAATGCCAAAAGAAAAGTTTATAATATATGATAAGAATAGGAGAAGGGCCTTTATATCCATATATGGTAACGTAGAAGTTGTTGATATTCTAGATTTAGATATTGAAGAAAGTGATAGGGAGAAGTTTTTCAAATCCTTATGGATTGGCTTTTATGATACAATAGCTATTAAAGAAAGAGTAAATAAAAAGCTTATGATTTCTAATATGCCAAAGAAATATTGGAAGTATTTACCTGAGAAAAATATGATTAAATAGCTTGTTTATTAATATATAAGGAAGTAATATGAAAGATACAAAAGTTAGACAATTAGGATTTCAAAATATAGGAGTAAGTCTTTCCTACACATTCTTGATGCTTATTTCATTTTTTAAGGATTTTAACACAAGTGGTATAACTATAATGTTTTCTACTATGCTTATATTTGGGATAATTGATAAAATATTTATAGAAAAAGACTTTGAATCTAATCTAAGTAAAATATTTGCTTGGATTTTACTTATAGCTTTTATAATTATAGTAATAGCAAATTTTGAATCATTATTTAAATAAAAAGATTGATGTTTGATAAGAAAGGGGATTAATATCTAACGGATTACAAACTTATATATAAATAAGGGGTATGATGAGAAGAAATGCTCAAAAATATGTTTCTTCTTAGGGTTTATATTCTTAACTATAGCTATTTTAATTCCTTATGATAATTTCGAATTTATATTAGGTCCTCTTAGAGCTGTGGGTTTTCTAACTATATATGGAAATCCTTTACTTGGAATAATAGGTTCTATATTTTCTATAAAAAGAAAGGACTTAGTATTTTTGCTTTTAAATATAGTACAAATTTTGGCTTTTCCACTAACAACATTCATAGGAGGGAGGATTTTTGGTCCTTAATAAGGGTCTTTTAAATTGCATAATAACAATATTGTTAAATTCAAGTAAAAATTAGTCTGTTTTTGATGAAATTCTTTAAAAAGCTTGGAAAAAGTATGATATTTTGATAAAATATCTAAAGTTAAATAAAAAGAAAGGATAGGCTATGGAGAAAAGAAGAGATATAGATCTTACAAAAGAAAATATTAGAAAATCCCTGATAAAATTATCAATCCCCCTAACCCTTACGGCCTTTGTTCAAATAGCCTATACCTTAGTTGATATGATATGGATTGGAAGACTTGGATCAGGAGCTGTCGCTGCTGTTGGAGTTTCATACTTTTTAGCATGGATTGCAGAAGCCTTAGGACTTATTTCAAAAATAGGAGGAGGAGTTTATGCATCTCAAGCTTATGGAAGAAAAGATATAGAACTTACATCTTTAATCCTTAAAAACTCCTATATACAGGGAGCTTTTATTTCAATAATATATATAATACTTATACTTATATTTAAAAGAGTATTTATAGGATTTTATAATCTTGGAAGTGAGGTATCAACTCTTGCTGATAATTATATTACTATTACATCGCTTGGATATTTCTTTGTATTTCTTAATCCTATATTTTCCCAATCTTTTTATTCGATTGGAGAATCAATAACACCTTTTAAGATAAATACATTAGGTCTTGTCTTAAATATAGTACTGGATCCTATTTTTATCTTTGGTCTAGGTCCTATACCTGCTATTGGGATAAAAGGAGCTGCCCTTGCGACAGTTACTGGACAAGCTTGTGTATTTATTACATTTATATTTGTTATGATAAAAAAAGAAGGGATAGTAGCTGATAGCCTAAAAAATTTCACTTTTTCTAGAATATGGCAAAAAAGAATATTTATCTTAGGTCTTCCAGTTGCTCTGATTAGTGGAATCCATGCACTTATAACAATTGTACTTAATAAATTGATGGCAAACTTTGGTCCAAAGCCAGTGGCTGTATATTCTATAGGAAGTCAGCTTGAATCAATATCTTGGAAAACAACTGAGGGATGTCAGGTAGTCATACAGTCTCTTATAGCTCAAAACTACGGGGCAAGACTTATAAAGAGGGTAAAAAAGTCTGTTAAGGAAGGTCTTAGACTTGTTGGAATAATAGGATTTATTGCGACTTTGATTTTATTTATATTTAGAAACTACTTATTTAAGATATTTATACCAGATGATATGGATACTATAGCTCTTGGAGCTCAATACTTGGCTATACTTTCAGCAAGTCAATTTATGCAAGCTTTAGAGATTGGTTCTACGGGAATATTTCAAGGACTTTCAGATACGAGGACACCGGCTTTTATTTCGGTAGTATTAAATGCGATTAGAATTCCTTTATCATTTGCTTTTATTCCTTTTATGGGAGTGATGGGAATTTGGTTTTCGATGACAATATCATCAATTCTAAAAGGGATAATATCTTTGTACTTATTAAGAAAGAAAATAAAAAAGAATATAGTCTACATTAAAGATTAGTGCATTTAGGGACGTTCATTTTGTGCACTATAAAAACAATGGGTATAAATATAAAAAATTAAAGGAGTTTTTATGCCTAGACTAGCTAGATCTATCCAAAATTATAATTACTTTCATATTATGACTAAGGGAATAAACAAAGAAAATATTTTTTATAGTGATTTTTATAAAAATCAGATAATAAGGTATTATTTTGATGAAAAATATGATTGGGATATTTTGGCTTATGCTATAATGGACAATCATACTCATTTTTTGGTTAGAGTTGATAATACAGAAATACTTAGCAATATCATGAAAAGTATAAATATAAGGTATTCTATACTTTATAATAATATCGAAGATAGAAACGGACATCTTTTTCAAAATAGATTCAAATCATCTCCTATAAAATCAGAGAGACAATTATTTGAGTGCACTAGATATATTCATAATAATCCAGTATTTGCCTATATTGCAAAAAGTCCTAAAGATTATAAATTTTCATCATATAATGACTTTTTTATAGAGAATAAAGATAATATTTCAAAGTGTTTTATAAGGTTAATAAAAGATAATTTTAAAAATGAAAATGAATTTTTAAAATTTCATTGTGAAAGAATATTTTCGTTGCAATTAGATACAAAAGAAGATACAAGTATAGCAAAAAAATACATAATGGATAAATTGAAAAATAAATTGGATAGTAATGAGAAGATTAAGCTTTCTAAAAAATTAAGAGAGATGGGATTTACTAAAGTTGAAATAAGCAGAAAACTAAAAATATCTAGAAATAGGATATAAAACAAATTAATTTAATAATGTATAAGTGCAAATACTGAACGTCCCTTTATGCACTAAAAAGAACCTTGCGAGAATTGACAAGGTCTTTTGCTTTTATAGATTTTCAATTTTTTCTTCGTTTACTTCTGCTATATTATCTACAAATATATCAGAAATTTTCTTTATATCTTCCCATTCATTTTCATTATAAGGGAAGTCTTTTACTCCAACTGTCTTTATACCAACTTTTCCAGCAGACTTAACTGCATATAAGGCATCATCAAATAAAACGGCATCACTTGGACCTATTTTATACTTATCTAGGGCATATTGCCAATACTCACTCTCACTTTTTTTAAAGCCAGACTTATCTGGTGTATGGATGAAGTCAAAAAGCTCTATTATATCAAGTCTTTCTAGGGCATTTTTCAAATGCTTATAGTCAGTTGACGAACAAATACACATATCATAACCAAGTTTTTTGAGTCTTTTAAGGTAGGTTACAGTTTTTTCTTTTGGCATTAAGTTGTTTTTATAGCCATCTTCTATTGTGTGGTAGAAGTATTCTATAACTTCATCTTCACTCTTATCAGTACAAACATTAATATTAAGCCATTTCATTGTATCTATAAAGTTCATGGATTCTATCTCACCTTTTTCTTCTTTTGTAATTTTATAATTATATTTATCTAAAAGAGAATTTATAGGTTTAATCCATATATGCATGGAATCAAGAATTGTTCCATCGCAATCAAATAGTAATTTTTTCATCAAATCTCCTTATTTTCTATAAAAGCTTGACAAGAATTATTATATTATAACCCAAATCATGAAAGAATTCTTAGTATTCTTACTCATAAACAAAGATTCCCAAAATCTTTTATTTGTATGTCCATATTTTAAAATAATTATACAAAACTTAGGCAAGTTTTATATTTGAGTCTACATAATTTGCCGGGAAAATCGACTTCAATAGTCTAATATAATTATTAAAACTTATAGTCTTATTGAGACTCATAAGCTCAAGGTCTACTCCAAACCAAGATACTGTAATATCAGTTTGCCTAAATCCTAAATTTTTATAAAAATTCTTTCTTTTTTGCCTTTGAACTATGTTATTTGCTCCATCTGTACAAGCTTCTATTTCGATTATTATAGTCTTATTTTCTTGTTTATTTAATAAATCAATAGACTCTGAACCTATCTTTAATCCCCTATACCCGTCTTTTATAGCAAAGTAATCTATAAGTAGGGTATCATCTTTGTCTGAGTCGAGGGTTATAAACATTCCAACGAAATCATCGTTTAAAATTATAGGAATAATCCTACCTTGATTATTTTCACATACCTTTATAATTTGTTTTAATGGCTTTCTTTCTTCCTTCGGGAAGGCCTCTATATATAAATCTTTAATTTCACTCAGATAATTTAAGTAATTATCAGATAATCGTAAATCCATAAATATCCTTTCATAAATTTTAGAAATTTTGAATACAAAAACTAATATACCTCATCAAGGGCTTAATTTCAAGAATTTAGCTATGAATGCTCTTGTGCTATAATAAAGATAGGAGGATATATGAAGATATTATTAGACCTTTATAAAACATTTTTTAAGATAGGAATCTTTACTTTTGGAGGAGGATATGCAATGTTGCCTTTGTTACAAAGGGAGCTTGTAGATAAAAAGGGCTGGATTACAGAAGATGAGATGCTTGACTACTATGCTATAGGTCAGACTACACCAGGTATTATAGCTGTAAATACATCGACTTTTTGTGGTTACAAAAAGGCTGGAAAGCTTGGAGGAATAATTGCATCCTTAGGTTTTGTTAGTCCTTCTATAATAATAATTATTATTATAGCAAATTTTTTAGAAAAATTTGCTCATTTAGCTGTCATAAACCATGCCTTTGCAGGAATTAGGATAGCGGTATCTGCCCTTGTTTTAAATACTGTAATTAATATGGTGAAAAAAACTTGCGATAGAAAGCTTAAATACCTTATATTTTTTCTTACCTTTATAAGCATAGGAGTTTTTTCTATCTCTCCTATAATAATAGTTATAAGTGTTGGAGTTTTAGGGATTATCTTAGGAGGAAGATATGCTTAGACTAATGTGGGAGTTTTTTAAAGCAGGGCTTTTTGCCATAGGTGGTGGAATGGCAACTTTTCCCTTCTTACAAGAGATGAGTGAAAAATATAACTGGTTTTCCCAAGAAGAGCTTTTAAATATGATAGCTGTATCAGAGTCAACCCCCGGAGCAATAGGGATAAATGTGGCAAGTTTTGCAGGCTACAAGGTTTATGGAATCACTGGAGCTATTCTTGCATCACTTTCACTTATAGCACCTGCCATTATTATAATTTTAATCATATCTAAAGGGCTTGAAAGCTTTAAAAATTCATTAATAATAAAAAATATGTTTGAAACAATAAGGCCAGCTACAGCAGGATTAATCTTGGGAGCTATGCTTAATGTTATGATCTTATCTTTATTTAATGTGGCTTTGTATGAAAAAACGGGAAAATTCTTAGACTTATTTCAAATTTTACAAATTATAATATTTGTATGTTTTCTTATAGTATTAAGAAAGTATAAAAAAATCCACCCCATTATAATCATTGCCATAGGAGCTGTTTTGGGAATTGTTTTTAAGTTGTAAAATCCCAAAGAAATTGTATATTCTAACTCTAATAAAAGTATTTTCGAAATATAAAATCGGAATATTCTACAGAAAAAAAGTTTGAATCATTAGAAAAATCAAAATTAAGATATATATTACATTAATATTAAAACTAAGAAAGCTTTAAAAAATTAGGATGCATGACCACGATTGAATATCGATTTTATGCATCCTAATATAAAAATTTAATAAATTAAGTATCAAACAAGCGTTGGTTTACTTAACTCTTGTTTTTTGTTTGAAAATCTTTATAACTTTAGTGAGTACATTTTGTAATCCAACAAAAGTTATAGTATTTTACTTATTTTTCCTAGCATTTATCTTGTGAACTTCACCTATTATAAGTGGTATAAAGGCGAGTGCAAGAATTATTAGCCATTGCCAAGTTATAAATTCAAGCTCGAATAGCTTTCTCAAAGGTTCAATATACATTACTATTAAAAGTAGACCAAAGGAGAATATAGTTGCCTTGATTAGTTGTTTGTTTGTAGCAAATCCTAATTCTTTTAATGTATATTTTGTACTTCTTACTGAAAAAGATCTTAAAAGCTCACTTGTTATAAGAGTAGCAAATACCATGGTATGGGCTCCTTCTATATTTCCAGGGAAGATATATTTAAGTCCTATAACATAAGCAAGTAAAACAGACAATGTTATAGCAAGTGATTGAACTATAAGTGAGTTTTTTAATGCACCTGATATAATTTGCTCTTTTGGATCTCTTGGTTGTCTTTCCATTATGTCTTTTTCTCCTGGTTCAACTCCTAGGGCTAGTGCAGGAAAAGCATCTGTTACTAGGTTTAGCCATAATAGTTGGATAGGTGTAAGTGGGGAAGGTAGACCAAATAGAATAGATAAAAATACAATTAAAACTTCTGCTATATTACATGAAAGTAGGAATGATACAAACTTTCTAATATTTGAGAAGATTATTCTTCCTTCTTCTACTGCATTTACAATAGTTGCAAAGTTATCATCTACTAGAATCATATTTGCAGTATCTTTGGCAACATCTGTTCCTGTTATACCCATTGATATACCGATATCAGCATTTTTAATCGCTGGAGCATCATTTACCCCGTCTCCTGTCATAGCTACTATTTCGCCATTTTCTTGAAGGGCATTTACAAGTTGTACCTTATTTTGTGGAGAAACTCTGGCAAATACTCTTTTTTCTCTAGCAATTTCTCTAATCTCATCATCAGACATATTGTTAAGTTCTTTACCTTCTATAGCTTGATCCTTAGAATCGGCAATTCCTAAATCTCTAGCTATAGCAAAAGCTGTTTCAAGATAGTCTCCTGTAATCATTATAACATCTATTCCTGATGAGCGACATTCAGCTACTGCTTGTTTTGCCTCAGGTCTTGGAGGGTCTATCATTCCTGTAAGACCTACAAATACCATCTCTCTTTCGATATTTTCGCTTGTAAGTTCTTTGTCTTTTATAGATTCAAAGTCTCTAAATGAGTAAGCCATTACACGAAGAGCTTGTTTTGCAAGACTCTTATTTTCTTCAATAGCTTTATTTTTCAAGTCCTCAGTAAAGTCTACGATTTCTCCATTCAATAGAATCTTTGATGAATTTTCTATAATAATATCAGGAGCACCTTTGGTCATGGCCCTGTATTTTTCATCTACATTATGGAAAGTTGTCATCATTTTTCTAGTAGAATCAAAAGGGATTTCTTTAAGTCTTGGAAATTTTTCTTCCATTTCTTCTTGGATTATGCTCCATTTTTCTGAAAAAGTAAGCATAGCACCTTCTGTAGGGTCTCCTATAATTTTGTACTGTTCGCCTTCACGAGTAAGGTCTGCATCATTACAAAGAGTTGATATTGTCATCAGAAGCTTGATTTGTTCATCATCTTCTATCTTTTTATCATCAAGTTTTATATCCCCTTTTGGAGTATAACCGCTACCTTCTACTTCATATTCATTTTCGTTTGTCCAAATCTTTGTTATAGTCATCTCATTTTGTGTGAGAGTACCAGTCTTATCTGAACAAATTGCAGTAGTTGCTCCAAGTGTTTCTACAGAAACAAGGGATTTTACTATAGCCTTTCTTTCAGCCATCCTATTCATTCCTATAGATAAAACTATAGTTACAACTGCAGTAAGTCCTTCTGGAATAGCTGCAACTGCTAGAGATACTGCAATCATCAAGTTTTCAAGTAAGGTGTCACCTGTTCTAAAATATCCTACTATAAATACAATAATACACACAATAATAACAAGTATTGCTAAAAGCTTTGAAAGCTTATTTAATTGTTTTTGTAAAGGTGTGTCCTTATCCTCTACTTTTTCAAGACTTGAAGCAATCTTACCCATTTCAGTATCAGAACCTGTTTGGGTTATAATACCCTTGCCATGACCATAGGTTACTATAGTTGATGAAAAGGCAAAATTTTCCCTATCACCTATACCTACTTCACTTTCATATACTACTTCGCTATCTTTTTCTGCAGCTACTGATTCTCCTGTTAGAGATGATTCATCTATCTGTAAATTTGATGATTCTAAAAGTCTCATATCAGCTGGAACTATATCTCCAGTTTCAATTACAACTATATCACCTACTACAAGATTTTCTGCCTTTAGCTTTTGTTTTTTTCCATCACGAATTACGCTTGCCTCAGGTGAAGACATTTTTTGCAAAGCTTCTACAGAATCTTCTGCCTTACCTTCTTGTAGAATAGACATTATGGCATTAATAACTACAATTGCGATAATTATAATAGCTTCAACCTTATCTCCTGTAAAAGCTGATACTACAGATGCAACTATAAGTAAGATTACCATAGGGTCTAAAATTTGTTCGGCAATTTTTTTAGCTAAAGACTTCTTAGCCTTAGATTCGATTTTATTTGGGCCATTTTCTTCTAGTCTTTTTTGGGCTAAATCATTATTTAAACCACGTGCCGCGTCAGAATCATATTTTGATACGATTTCTTTTTTTTGACCTAAATAGTCCATTTATACCTCCTAAAATTTTTCAAAAAAGAAAAGACTTTTGGCTTATTTGCCAAAAGTCTTGCTACCAAATGGTTTATTCAACCGGGATAAACCGTAATGACGATTGAATAATTTAGCTACTCCCTTTTGTTATAATAATTATATATCAAAAAATAGAAAAATCAAAGTATTTTAACAAGTAGAACAAGCAGCATCAGCAGCTTCATCATCCCTATTTTTCATTTCATTTATACAAAGACAAATCGCAATTAGGATAAGGCTTAAGTCTTCCCTATAAACGGTAAGCTCATATTGGTCTGTAAGGGCAAAAAACTTCTTATTCATATCAGCAACTATCTCATTTTCACGATATATTTCGAAGTCGTGGTCTATTATAGAACCTTTTAAATGAAGTTTTATACCTTCATAGTCTATATCGACCTTTCTTTTTAAAAATGAAAGTTTTTGGTCGATTTCCATATGACTTCCATCATTAAAATCTACGAAATATTTTTGCAAAAATGACCATATCTTTTTACTTATAGTAAATAAAACTTTTCCATCTGAATCCTTAAGTTTTGCACTATAGCCTATAAGTTTAAAATCTTGGTCAAAGAAAAAAACTTCCTTGCCATTTTCATCAAGGACAGGGTACTTATCTGTAATTTTAAAAAATTTTTCCTTAAAATAGTATTTTTTCATTTAAACATCCTTTTTTATTTTATTTTTATTATATACTATAATTTATTTTTTGTACTTTAGAAAAATTTATAAATTTAGGAAAATCAGCAATAAAGTAAAAGTTTTGACAATTTTTTTTTAGGGTGTAAAATTAAGTAAGTATATGCCCTTTGATATAATAAATCACAGGGCCTTAAATTTTGGATGATTTAAGTTGGAGAAAGAAGATATTATGCAAAAAAATAAAACTCATATGGAAAAATTATCATACAAAATAAGTTCCAATCCACCCCTTTACCTTACTATAGGTTTCATGGTTTTAATTTTAATAGGTGGTTTTATCCTATCCCTACCTATTTTTACAAAAAGTGGAAAGCCAACACCCTTAGTTGACTCTATCTTTGTTGCTGCATCTGCCTCTTGTGTTACAGGTCTTACTACTGTAAATACATTTGAGCATTGGAATACTTATGGACACATCGTTATTATACTCCTTATCCAAATAGGTGGACTTGGGGTAATGACTTTGGCAACTCTTTTTTCTTTAATTTTAAGAAAAAAAATAGGTCTTAAGTCAAGAAAGATTTTAAAGGAACAATTAAATATAGATACTCTCAAAGGTATTATGAAGCTATTTAAATATGTATTAACCTTTACCTTTATAGTAGAGGGAATAGGAGCTATGATTCTTGCTACAAGATTTATTCCAATTTATGGAAGACTAAGAGGGATTTGGTATGCTATATTTCACTCCATATCAGCCTTTTGTAACGCAGGATTTGACTTGACTGGAGATTCTATGTATCCTTTTAGAAATGACCTAGTTATAAACTTTACCATAATGGCTCTAATAGTTATAGGGGGTCTTGGTTTTATGGTTACAGCTGAGATTTTAAAAAAGAAATCCTTAAAAAAACTATCAGTCCATGCTAAGCTTGTTTTAATAGTAAGTTTGAGTCTTATAGTAGTTGGAAGTTTGGTATTTTTCTTTATAGAAAATCAACCTGGTGGAGTAGTTTATAATGAAGGATTTTTAAATTCTTTAGTCCAATCGACCTTCCAATCAATTTCCGCAAGAACAGCAGGTTTTTATTCAGTTAAACATGATAAAATAAAGGATGCATCGGCTTTATTCTTGATAATACTTATGGCAATAGGAGGCTCTCCTGGTTCGACAGCAGGTGGAATTAAGACTACAACCTTTGGGGTTTTGATTCTTTCAACTATTTCTATTATTAAAAATGAAGATGAGGTTGTAGTATTTAATAAACATATAGATCCAAAAACTATAAGAAAGGCCTTAGCCATTATAATGGTATACATAGGACTTATATTTATAGTTATATTCTTGCTATCTATTACGGAAAATTTTTCTGTAATAGATATATCGTATGAGGTTACATCAGCCTTTGCTACAGTAGGGGCAAGTAGGGGAATTACTGGACATCTAACAAGTATAGGAAAGATTTTACTTACTTTAAGTATGTATCTTGGAAGAATTGGTCCAATAACTATGGCCTATTCATTTGGGCTTAAATCAAAGACAAAATATATAAGATACCCAGAAGCAAATATTAGTATAGGTTAGGAGATATTATGGCAAAAAGTGTAATAGTATTAGGTCTTGGTAAGTTTGGAGTAACAGTAGCTGAAAAACTTTACCAAGCAGGAATTGAAGTTATGGCTGTAGATAAAAATTATGATATAGTTCAAAATATGAGTGATAAGGTAACAAGTGCAGTTCAATGTGATCTTTTAAATGATAAGGCACTAGAAGAGTTAGGAATAGGAAACTTTGATATTGCAGTAATAGCAAGTGGGGAGAGTATTGAGGCGTCAATTTCTGCTACCCTTTTTGCAAAAGACCACAATGTAGATAGGATTATAGCCAAGGCTACAAGTAAAAACCATGCAAGAATCTTAACAAAGATTGGAGCGGATCAGATAATTTTTCCGGAAATAGACATGGGAGAAAAACTTGCAAGAAGTATAGCAGGATCAAATTTCTTACAATTTTTCCACTTTTCTGATGATTATTCTATGATTGAGCTAAAGGCATATGATGAACTTATTGGAAAAAGTTTAAAAGAGATAAACTTTAGAGATAAATATAAAATGATGGTTATAGCTTATAAAAGGGATGGAGATTTAATAATAAATCCTGAAGCAGATTGGAGAATAAAAGAGGATGATACCTTAGTTCTTATAGGAGATAGTGATAGTGCTGACAAACTTCAAAAGGCTGCAGATAGATATAAATAAAAAATATAAACTTAGGAAAACGAATAAAATGATTTGAAATGTTGAAATTTAAATAAGAAAATAAAAGTAAAAAAAAGTTTGCATTTTTCAAAAATCATGATATAATATAATCAGCTAGTAAATAGCTAGGTTTTTCATTATTAATTCCTTATAGTTTTCCCTATAGAAAACTAGGACTAACTTATTCTTTTCTATATTATAAAAAGGCCCTTAAGGGTCTTTTTATTTACCTAATTTATTTGAAATATGATATAAGTATAAGTATATTTAAGAAAAAGAAAGGAAAGAAAATGCCATTTTATTTTGATAGAACCTATATCTTGGTTCTTATTGGACTTCTTATATCTATGCTTGCTCAAGCAAATATTCAAAAAAAGTTCGATAAGTACAAAAGGATTAAGACAAAAAAGAATATAAGAGGATTAGATTGTGCAAGGTATATACTTGATACTTATAGCTATGATGATATATCTATAAAAAAGACAGGAGGCGCACTTTCTGATTACTTTAACCCAGTAAGTAAGGAAATAGCTCTATCTGATACATCTTTAACTGATATATCTATAGCCTCAGTTGCAGTAGCAGCCCATGAGTGTGGTCATGTTATTCAATATAAGGAAGGTTATATCCCTCTAAGGTTAAAATCATATATAGTTCCTGCAGTAAACATAGGGTCAAAATTATCAATCCCTTTAATTTTACTAGGAGTATTTTTATCAATAGCAAATCTTATTACAATTGGAATATTTCTGTTTTCTTTTGTATTAATATTTCAACTTATAACACTTCCAGTAGAATTTGATGCATCAAAAAGAGCCTTAAATGTCCTTGAAAAATCAGGAATGCTTGTGGGAGAAGAAAATGATTTTGCAAAAGATATGCTAAAAGCTGCAGCCTTAACATATGTTGCTGCAACACTTTCAACAGCTCTACAATTTCTTAGACTTTGGCTTTTATTTGGAAATAGACGTGATGATTAGCTTGAATGTAGACTATTTTAGTGTACAATAAATATAAGATTCTTAAGATGAATCTTTATTTATTAGGAGAAAGGTCAGAGAAAGTCAAAGAAAAAGAGGAATTTATGGCAGGACTAACATCTGATATAGAAAGATTCTTAAAGGCTCTTTTAGAAAATACCACAGATGGATCTTTGGAGATAGGTAGAAATGACCTTGCAACAAGATTTGAATGTTCACCTAGTCAAATTAACTATGTGCTTTCAACAAGGTTTACCCCATATAATGGTTATATTATAGAAAGTAAACGTGGTGGTAATGGCTTTATAAGAATTATAACTATTGTAGAAGATGAAGATGATTATATAAAATATATTATTAAAAATTTAGATAAAGAACTTACAGAAGAAAGAGCTAAGAGCTTTTTTAAGGAACTTTTCAATAAAGGATATATGAATGAAAAGGAGCTTGGCATAGCAGTGTATGCTATCTTAGATAAATCCTTGATAAATGTTGAAAAGAAAAAAAGAAATTTGGTAAGACATGATATAGTAAAAAATATCCTACTAAGTTTTTTGATAAGGAGTTAAGTATGAAGTGTGATAGATGTGATAATGAGGCTGAAGTTACGGTAAAGGCCATAGTAAATGGTAGAGAACATAACTTTCATTTATGTAGTGATTGCGTAAATAAACTTTCCAAAGAGCCATTGGATGAAATAGATGGTTTTAAGGAAATAAATATCAATAATTTCGATTTAAGATCATTAATGGATAAACTTATCCCATCACTGGATGAGATAATAAATTCATATTATGAGTACAAATATAATAAGAACAACTATAGCTTTGACTATTTTACTTCACTTAAGCAAGAACATTGTCCAAAATGTGGAAATAGTGAGGCAAATATTAAATCAGGTATATTCGGTTGTGAATATTGTTATGAAATAGATTCTAATAATACTGACACACTCTTAAAGCAAATAAATAACTTTCAAACATATGAGGGAGATTATCCTAATAAACATAGAAATTTTAGAAAGATTGCTATAGAAATAAGGGATTTACAAGAAGAGTTACAAAAGTCAGTTGAATCCGAAGATTTTGAGAAAGCTCAGGATCTTAAGGAAAAAATAGATGAATTAAATATGAAGGTGAGAAATTGATAGATTATTATAAAGATATAATACTTGAAAGTAACTTATCTTTGAAAAGAAATATTGAAGGATATAATTTTCCTATTAGTCTATCAGAAGAAGATTCTCTTTTAATTATAGAAAAGTTTAAAGAAATCTACGAGGATGAACTCATTCTTTTAGAAGAGGTAGACGAAAATACCCTAAATAAACTTATAAATTCGGGTGTTTTATCAGAAGATTGTAAAAATAAGCAGGCAATAATAGGTCTAGTCTTCAAAGATGACTATATTATAGTTATAAATGATACAGATCATATTTCTATAAATGCATCAAACTTTGGTCTTGATTTAAAGAGCTCTTTCGACATATTATCAAGTGTGGAAAAATTCTTAGATAAGAAATTTGACTTTGCTTTTTCTGCAAAATATGGTTATCTTACAAGTTTTGCAAGAAATACAGGAAATGGAATAGAGCTTAAACTTAAGATGTTTTTATTTGCTTTAATAGACAACTCTCAATCCTACCTTGCCCTTAAATCAAATCTTGCTCATGATGGCATATACTTTACAAGATTTCTCCCATACTATTTCAAAAAATACAACAAAGATATCTACTTATTAAAAAACTATGGTAATTATAGAAAAGATATAAAATCCCAACTTGAAAAAATAGAAGAGATTGTAGATACTCTTGTAAGAAATGAAAGAAGATTTAGGAGAGACTACCTTATTATAAATGGGCTAGTTGATGATGATATAAAAGATAGGGTAAAGATTTTAAAAGAAAACCTAAAAAGTGAAAATTTAAAGTCACTTACAGATATGCTAGAAGTCTTATATGATTTAAAAAAATACAATATCTTAGGCTTTAATACAGGTCTTAGTGATGTTGAGATAGACTATTTAATATTCAATCTTACAAAGAATAAGTACAAGGGTAACAGAGACAGTGAAAGATATGAGTTTTTAAACTCATATATAAAGGAGCAGTAATAATGGAAAATAATAAGTTAAATAGACTAACAGGTCAGGCTAGAAGAGAATCTTATTCTCTAAGCCATGATTATATAGGCACTGAACATCTGCTTTTGGCCCTTATGAAAACAGGCTCTATAGCAACCAAGGCACTAGAAGAAGCTGGTGCAAACTATGAGCTTTTAAGGTCAATTGTTATAAATAACATAGGAAAGGGTTCTGCAGTAAGACCTGCCAAGGAATACTCCAACCAAGTTAAGAAAATCCTTGACATGGCAAGGAATTTTGCCCAAAAGAGAAAAAAGATAGGGGCAAGCGAAGAAGACGTCCTACTTGCTATCTTAAATGATGATGATTCATTTACCAACCTTATGTTTATGTTATCAGGTCTTGATAAAAAGACTATAAGGGATAATTTAATAAAATTACAAAAAGAAGATGAAAAGACAAGTTTTAAATCCAAAGAACTTGGAGAAAATATAGAAAAATTCGCCAAAAACTTAAATGATTTGGCTAGAGATAGAAGAATAGATCCAGTCATAGGAAGAGATAAAGAAATTGAAAGACTTATCCAAATTCTTATGAGAAGGACCAAAAATAATCCTATCCTCATAGGAGATCCAGGAGTAGGTAAAACTGCCATAGTAGAAGGTTTGGCTCAAAGGATTGTAATCGAAAAAGTTCCAGCCATAATGGAGGATAAAACAATAGTATCTCTTGACCTTGCATCAATGATTGCAGGAACAAAGTATAGGGGAGACTTCGAGGGAAGGCTTAAAAAACTATTTGAAGAACTTGAAAAAAGAAAAGATGTAATATTATTTATAGATGAGTTTCATATGGTTCTTGGAGCGGGAGCTGCAGAAGGAAGTATGGATGCAGCAAATATCCTAAAACCAATCCTTGCCAAGGGAGATATTCAAATAATAGGTGCTACAACTATAGATGAGTATAGAAAACATGTTGAAAAAGATCAAGCTCTAACAAGAAGAATGCAGCCAGTATACGTGGAAGAGCCATCTACAGAAGATACAATTGAGATAATAAAAGGACTTAAGGATAAGTATGAAGCTCACCATAAGGTGGAAATCAAAGATGAAGCAATTAAGGCAGCAGTAGACTTATCCAAAAGATATATCCAAGATAGGTTCTTACCAGATAAGGCCATAGATGTAATAGATGAGGCTTGTTCAAAACAAAGAATCCTAAATTACAAAAATAATAAAGATGATAAGTCTAAAAAAGATATTCTAGATGATTTAATTGCTCAAAAAGAAGAGGCTATAAATAATCAAGATTTCGAAAGAGCAGCAAATCTTAGAGATAGAATAAATGAAACAAGAGAAAATCTTGAAAAAGAAGAAGAAAACAAAAACCTAGACCTTGCTATAGGATTTGATGAAGTAGCAAAAATAGTTTCGGACTGGTCTAAAGTTCCTATAACAAAACTTACAGAAGATGAAAAGGAAAGGTACAGAGACCTAGATGTCGATCTTAAAAAAGAAGTCATAGGTCAAGATAAGGCAATTGATGAAGTATCTCACGCTATAAAAAGAGCAAGAGTTGGCCTTAAAGATCCAAACAAACCTATAGGATCATTTATCTTTGTAGGACCAACTGGAGTAGGTAAAACCTACCTTGCCAAATCTTTAGCCAAAAACTTATTTGGAGATAGCGAAAATCTAATAAGAATGGACATGAGTGAGTACATGGAGAAATTCGCAGTCTCAAGACTAGTTGGATCTCCTCCAGGATATGTAGGATATGAAGAAGGTGGACAACTTACAGAAGCTGTAAGAAAAAGACCTTACTCAGTAATACTATTTGACGAAATCGAAAAGGCCCATCCTGATATCTTTAACCTTCTTTTACAAATACTTGATGATGGAAGACTAACAGACGGTCAAGGAAGAACAGTAGACTTCAAGAATACCATCATAATCATGACAAGTAATGTAGGAGTATCAAGCCTAAACCAAAAACAAACTATAGGATTTGGAACAGGTGATGAAGAAGAAAAACAAAAAGAAGATAACAAAGAAATTATAGAAAAGGCTATAAAAGATACCTTTGCACCAGAATTTATAAATAGACTTGATGATATCATTATGTTCAACTCTCTTGATAAAGAAGCTATCAAGGAAATCACAAGAATAATGTTAGATGAAAGCAAAGAAAGACTTGAAAAACTTGGTATTGAGATAAACTA
>NZ_JAXDSU010000014.1:0-3230 GCF_034090325.1 Anaerococcus porci | reverse complement strand
GGTCTTGAATTAACAGATCCCTAGGTACACTTTCGCCCAATTTTCTTGAGCTTATCCTTAGTTCATGTTCATAATACCAAGGTAAAAATTAAAAGTCAAGAACAATTTCAAACTTTTTAAAACATCTTAAAATTCTCAAGTTGAAAATTTTAAGATAAGGGTATAGTGATAAATAATTGGAGGAGGAGTTATGAGAAATTCATTAAGTAAAAAAATCAAAAATATACTAACAATACTTTTATTATTAGCTCTTATATTTCTTGGATTTAAATATTATAAGGAAAATCAAAAAACTAGAATAGATGATAAAATAATCACAAGTAAAATTGAAGGAGTTAAAGAATTAACTACACTTAAATATTCTTATACAAATATGGCTCAATTTGAAAATTCAAATAAATTTAATGGATTTGATATACCCTTTACCCAAAAGAAATTTATAGTAGCATATGATGGTCTTATTAATTTTGGAGTCGACTTAGATGATATGGATATAAGTATTAGAGGAAAGAATATTGATATAAGTCTTCCTGATTCAAAGGTTCTTTCCCATGAAATTTATGAAGATTCTTTGAAAGTTTTTGATCAAAAAACTTCTATTTTTAATCCAATTAAGGTAGAAGATTATAATGATTTTTCTAAAACTCAAAAGAAAGTCGTAGAAAAAAAAGCTATAGATAAAGGCTTACTTGATGAAGCCAATAAAAAATGCAAGAAAGCAATTGAAGAGATACTTAATGTAGATGCGAATCTTGAAGAGTATAAAATAAATATAAGTTTTAAATAAGGGATACCTCCCTTATTTTTTTATATTTAGTATTGAAAGCAAAGGATCATTTATATGTTTTAAGATAATATTTACTATGGAACCTGTAAGTAGGGCCGATAGAATTGTCCCCTCTCTTGTTCCCTCTATACTTCCAAAAAATATTAGTGACAAAATAACTGAAAGTATTACACATGATGTATCAAATCCAATCTTAACCTTACCAAAATCTAAATCTTTTTTCTCAGATATAACTTTGACAAAAGCCTCTCCAGAATTTAAGATAACATCTGCTACAACAGTTATACTTATACCAAGACTTAGGATAAGAATACCTATAATTAGAAAAATTAAAGATTGTAGGTAAGAGTCAATTCTGAAATTAGATATAAAATAGAGTCCTAAATCTGTAAAGTATCCAAATAAAAACGAAATTGGAACTTGTATAAGTTGATATATTTTAAAATTCTTTCTAAGAATCAAAATTTGACCTATAATTAATAATATGTTCCATATAATAATGAATTTTCCAAGGCTAATATCTGTCGTTTTTATACTAAAAACATTAGGTATTGATGATATTGGAGTAACTCCAAGTTCTGCAAACTTTATCATTGCAATTCCAACACTCATAATAAAAAGACCTAAAATAAATAGTCCAATTCTTTTAAGAAAATCAATTTTATTCATTGAATCCCACCTTTATAATATTTATTTTTATAACATTATACTTTGATTGTTAATGATAGTAAATTTTAAAAATTTTTTTGATATAATATAATTAGTATATGATTATAAGGAGGATAAGTAAATGAAAGTATATTTAGGATGTGATCTTTTCACAGAAGGTCAAAGATGGCAAGCTAAAGAAATACAAGAAAAAATAGAAAAAGAATTTCCAGAAATTGATTTATACAATCCTGCAGATAATGAGGATATAAATGATAAATCAAAAGGATTCGCTGCAAATTATGAGATACTTTTAGCAGATTATGATAGACTTAAAAAATCTGATATATTAATAGGCCTTATGGATACCAAAGATTTGGGTCTTGCAGCAGAAATGGGCATAGCCTTTGAGAGAGGTATGGCTATTTTTCAACTTTATACTGATATTAGACTTGAAGGAAATGAAAAAGATGATAAATTTAATGAAATGAAAAATGATATATTTCAGAATGATTTCTTATATATAAATAAACTTGTTACAGGACTTTCCTATGCTGACAAGAAGGGAAATATATTTGAAAAACCAAGAATTTATCATAAAAAAGAAGATTTAATTAAAGATGTAATATCATATATTAAAGAAAATAAATAAACAAAACTATCAGCTTAGCTGGTAGTTTGAATAACCTATAAAATATGAATACTGGCAACAATATCCAAATTTTGATATTTACCCTCTTTACTGGACAATGAACTTAGCCCCAAAAGTCGGACATAAAAAAACAATTTGGAAGGTCAGTTTAGAATATAACAATTATAGTTTTTGTAGTTTTTTTGTTGCTTGAAGCTAAAGCTTAATTCCTCCACCTGCATAGCAGGTGGTTTTTTGTTTCACTCGTGCTCGCTTAACTCACTAAAGTGAAACAAAAAAATTAAATAAAACTAAGATGTTTATCTAATCTTTCTACAATCTATTTCTGTAACTTTAGTTACAGAAATTTTTTTATATTTATATTATTCTATATATAGAAAAAGAAAGGAAGTATTATGAATGAAATAAAATTAGATGATAGATTAAATGATATAGTAAAAAAATTACCACAAAGTATAGATTATTTCAACAAAAAAGATATTGACTATTGTTGCCATGGAGATGACAGTCTTAAAATTGCAACAGAAAAAAGAAAGCTAAATCAAGATAAAATACTAAGTGAACTTAAAGAATTTATAAAAGAAAATAAAAGTATCAAAAACTTAAGTATTGATGAATTTAAAGATAAAAATACCAAAGATAAGATAAGTCATATAGAAAGTTACCACCATGACATAGAAAGAGAGATGCTTGAAGATATCGACAAACTTTTAAGTAAGATTCTTCTAGTTCATTATAAAAATCATGGATATGAGCTAAAAGAGACCTATACTATATTCTTACAAATAAAGGGACACCTAAAAGCTCACCTTGCAAAAGAAGAAAAAATTACCTTTCCTAAATTTGAAAATCTAGATTGTGAAAATATACTTTCACATATATATGACCTAGAAAAAGAACACGAAGATATGGGAGACTTAATAGGAAATCTAAAAAAAGTCACAAAAAATTTCACCCCACCAAAAGATGCCTGTAACACTTACAAATGTGCTTTCTCAAAACTAAAAGAGCTAACAGAAGATATTTACCTTCATATATTCAAAGAAAACTCTATACTTTTTAAAGAAATAAGAAGAGAAAGTCTCATATAAAAGCTGTTGCAATCTAAGGTGACTATAAAGTTAGACCTAATGAAATGAGACT
>NZ_JAXDSU010000035.1:0-5460 GCF_034090325.1 Anaerococcus porci | reverse complement strand
TGGATTAACAACTACTGGAGTTCCTGTTAGTTTTGTCTTCTCCCTTACCAAATCTTCACCTTTTATTGTGTCTTGTGACTTATCTGGGTAGGTGATTGTTGCTGCTCCATCTTTGCCAATTTCTACTTTTGTAGCTTCTTGGCCTTCTTTTGCTTGTGGGAATACATCTTTATTTGCGTCTTCGATTTTCTTCTTAACTTCTGCTTTTTCTTCTTCGGTTAGGTCTTCTTTGTTTACTACCGGAGTTTTTTCAGGAGTTAATGGATTTGTTGTATCAGCTTGTGTTTTATCTGATCCGTTATCGTCTACACCTTTTGTGTGTCCTTTTACTGGAACTTCTTTTGTGATGATGCCTTCTGGATTTTCGTCTGTCTTGAAGTCTTCATCTTTGATTGTAACAGTTATTGGTCCATCTACATTTGTTCCTGGTGTTACTTTGATTTCTCCTGTTTTTGAATCGATTGTTACTGGAATTTCTGTTCCGTCTTCATCTTTGGCTGTTACTGTTGTTGGTGTAGTTTCGTCTTGGTTTTTAACTGTTAAACCTGTTTTTTGTTCTTCGTCAGTAGGGTTAACTTTTGTTGGTTCGCCTTCTACTGTTGTTTTTGTTCTGTTGTCGTCTACACCTTTTGTGTGTCCTGTTACTGGAACTTCTTTTGTGATTTCTCCCTTTGGATTGTCTTCTGTCTTGAAGTCATCGTCTTGAATTGTAACAGTTATTGGTCCATCTACATTTGTTCCTGGTGTTACCTTGATTTCTCCTGTTTCTGGATCGACTTTTACTGGAATTTCTGTTCCGTCTTCATCTTTGGCTGTTACTGTTGTTGGTGTAGTTTCGTCTTGGTTTTTAACTGTTAAACCTGTTTTTTGTTCTTCATCAGTAGGGTTAACTTTTGTTGGTTCACCTTCTACTGTTGTTTTTACTCTCTCAACTATTGTTTGTTCCGGTGTTAGAGTATTTGTTGAATTATCTTTGTAAGTTAATGTTGCGTTTCCATCGTCTTTAACTTCTACTTTTGTTGCTTCTGGATTTGCTTTCTTAACTTTTGCTTCAACTTCTTGTTTTTCTTCCGGTGTTAATTTCTCTTTGTTTTCAACAGTTGTCTTTTCTGGAGCTACTGCCGGATTCTTTTCAGCTTCTGTTTTTTCTTCTATTACGTTAATCTTTGTCTTAACAATTGTTGGTCCACCATTTTCTGTTGGATTTGGATAAGTTACTTTAACATTTACATCCTTTTCTCCAATTGAATTTGTATCTGGAGTAATCGGATCTCCTTTATCATCTACAAATTCGTATGTTGTTCCTTCAGGAAGTGTATCCTTATTTGCTATTGAATCTTTGGCATCAACCACAGCTCCCTTTTGTACAGTTTGTTCAGTTCCCTTTGGAGCATAGGCATCTTTAGCGCTGACTTTAAGTGTCGTATCTTTTGTTAGATACTCAGTTGGAACTACTTCTTTACCATCTACTGACCACTCTAAAGAGTTTCTACCAGTTATAGGATCAACATTTATTATAGTCTTAGAACCATCTTTAGTAATTTCATTTATTAGATCAGAATATTTAACAGTTCCATCATTTTTGACATCATAAGCTTGTGTTCCAGTAATATTAGCAATATTTTTACCACTTTCAAGTGTTACTCTTGCATAACCCTCTCTATTTGGATCTTCTGGATTTACAGGAATAATATTTTCTCCTATTTCTGTTGCTTTTGCTATGAACGTTGTGTCTCCAGTGATTTCTTTTTCTGCTGGATTTTCAACTTTTTCTTCGCCTACATACCATGCTGGTTTTTCATATCCCTTTACTTCTTTTCCTGTTAAGTCTGGGAAGGCTTCTGTTGTTAATTTACCTTTTGGAGCTACTGCATAGTACTTTTCTGCTACTGTTCCAGCTTGGATTGTATCATCTTGTTTTACTGTTACTTTTGACCATCCTTTTGGTATTGAATCGTCTTTTCCTATTTCGTCTCCGCTCTTAATGAATTTTGCAACATATGTGTTGTCTGCTTGAGCTACTCCTAATTCTGGATTCCATTTTGTAAAGCCATAACCTTCTGCTGGAATTGCTTCTGCTTTTCCTGTTAGATCTGTTCCTGGTTTTACTTTTGCATAAACCAAATCTCCAGTCTTTTCTCCAACTTTTACTGTTCCTTTTCCAGCTTCTGCTTCAAATGTTACTGCTATATAGCTTTCTGGAATATCTTTTCCATCACTACCTTTTGTTGGTTCTTCTTCACTTGGCAAGTATGGGATTATTGCATCAGCTGTTGTTTCTGCTACTTTGATTTTTGCTGTTGCAGTATCTGTTGTGTCATCTGAATAAGTTACTTTTACTGGTATACTTATTTCTTTTCCTGCATCTTTTTCACTTGGTGTGTATGTTATAGCACCTGTATCTTTGTCAATCACTGCACCTTCTGGAGCACCTGTATCTAATGCAAATTTCATACCTGTTGGTTGTGGATTTGCTTCTGGTTTTGGATCTGTTTCACTATTTGAATCCAAGAATTTTGGTGCTGCTACTGTTGCTTTTTCTCCCACTTTTGCTGGTGTTTGTTCATAGCTAGGCTCATATGAAGTTGCTTGATCAGCTGGTTTTTGATCTCTTAGTACTGTGATAGTTATATCTTTATTTATAACTGAACCGTCACTATTATTTATAGTTACAGGTATAGTAAATACTCTTTTTGTTTCACCTTTTGCCCAGTCATTTATTACTGGTGTACCACTAAATTGATATGGATTTTTCGGATTAGGAGCAGATATACCTTCAGGGAATCTACTAGTGTCTATATCTACATCTGCATTATAGTCATCAGGAATAATGCTTATATCTTCAATTGGTGTGTTTTCTGGGACTGTTTGATTTTGATTTATTATTTCAGCGTCCAGCTTTTTAGTTACTTTCAAAGGAACATTGTCTACGTGATTTTCTTCTACTAATTTCCAAATACCGCCTACAAATTCATAGATATTTGAAGTTACCTTTACATTAGTATTATCTTCATCTGCTGTATTTATAGCTTCAGGCTTTCCTGTAATCTTAAAGACGTCCCCTTCTTTTAATGCACTTAATCCACTAAGGGTATTATCAAGTTCAACGTTCACTATTTCGTATTTATAACTTCCATCTTCCGGTAATCCTGTTATTTTTACTTCTTGATTATAATCAGTTCCAACAGTACCTTGTGGTAAAGGAGCATCTGTAACAATTAATTTTCTATGAATTGAAGATTTTATATCCCCTGCCTCATCAACTTTAGTAGCTTCAAATGCTACATCATATACGCCTGCTTGTCCCGGTTCAGGCTTTCCACTGACTACTCCTCCTTTTTTATATTCAAGTCCTTTTGGTAATCCACTTACATTGTAAGTTACATCGTTAGATTCTTCTATAGCCTTCCAAGTATACTCTTCATTGACAGAACCTATTGGTGAATTTGGTACTACAGTATATGAATCCACTGCTATAACATTTCCATCTTTTCCATCAGGATTAACCTGTATCAACTTAGCAGTGTAAGTTTTTGCTTCTGATAAATTCAAATCAGATGTATGAGGGTGAGATGAAATTGTTCCATTTGCACCAGATTTTTCTACTAATTTATTTTTAGTTATTTCTTTTCCATTCTCATCATACCAAGCAATCCTGTATTGAGTATCTGCTGAATTTTTATAAGGAAGTCCTGTTGTTTTTGTCTCTACTTGTGTTCCCGGACTAGCCAAATTTGTTGTTGAGTTGTAATCTACTATTTCAAAATTAATATAAGCGCTTCTTAGAGTGAATCCTTCATTCAAGCTCTTATTTAATGGGTATACTACACTCTTAAATGTTCCTGTTCCCCAACCACTATGAATTCCCCATGTATCATTATGAGCTGCATATTGGTTGTAATTATATGGTGTTAGAACACTTGAATCATCTGTATCTTTTAATGAAACAAATACAAAGTCGTAGTTGATATGTTTTTCATTCCAATCAAATGCTCCATCTGCAAAACTTCCGTCTTTAGCATCATCTGCAACTTTTCCCAAACGTGAAGCTTCTTCGTCCGTCCATGTATGAACATCTCCCCAATTATATTTATTCGCTTCTCTTGTATAAGTTGCGGCATCTCTGTTTGATTTAGGTCCCCAAATTCCGTTAAATTGAATAATATAGTTACCTTCTGCATTTGTTGTAGCTTCAACCGTTTCCGCTATCCAAAGATCTTTTCCTTCTTTTTTTATTTTATCTTTTATCCAATCTTGCAAGTCTTTTTCATTATTTATAGTCCAATTAGCTCCTCTAATATCTTTTTCACTTGCAACGCCTAAATCTCTAGCAGTTTCCGGTGAAAATATTCGTTTCATAGCATAATCAGATAAATATGAAGCAACTACATTGACACCTTTTGCAGGTATTGTAGCGTCTTGAATTGTAGAATATTGTATTCCACCTACGCCGCTTTTCCAATCCCATGCAACCTTTCCTTCAATATTTCCACCTTCAGCCAGTCCTGTTACTTTAGGAGGTGTTTGAGTAGGATTATCCTTGTGCATTATTGGGTCTTCTTTTTCTTTTAATAAAACTTTAAATCCTGTTAATTGATTTTTTGCAGTGTCATTCCCTGCACCACCTCCAGTATATGGTAAATCAAAATTAGGAAAGATTACACCTTCTCCTGTTGTCCATGCTAATTGGTATTTTTCCGGAAGTGTTTTCGGATCTACCCAGAATCTGTATCTTTCTCTTCCTGCTGAAACCGTAGTATCTGCATCAAATTGAATGAGCTTTCCTGAACTTGTCATATATGGATCTGCCGCTATGTGGAATTTACCATCAGCTCCACTTGTTGCTTTGTATACAGGTGATACATCGTTTGTAACTTCTTCAATCCATTGAAAATATACATCTACTCCAGGTGCTGGGATATAATAGTCCTTATTTGCGGGATTATTCATATCCATATTAACATCACCGACTGTTTGAATTCCAACTATACCATGTACTGCATTGTTTGCATCTTCTGATGTATTAGCTTCTCTTACTTCTGTGTCATTTGCTGCCATTGAAGCAGCTCTTGGTACTCTTCTTTTTGCAACATTTGAACCAGTAGCTTCAGTTGTTGCTTCTGTAGCTTGGTTTTTATCAGATAACTCATCGTTAGCTTCAACTGTAACTTTTATTTCAATTTCTTTTTCAGACTTATCTGAAAATACTATTTTAGCCTTAGCTATACTTTCTCCAATACTGTCTGTTTTCGCTGGAGTAAGTACTTCAAGTTTGGCATCTTGTGGTAGGTTTTCAACAGCATCTTTGTAGTTTATTTCTTGATTTTCCTTAACTATTATATCTTTAATGCTTGCATTAAAACTACCAGCTTGTTTTTTAACTACTTCTTCACTTGCTGTTTCAGCTTGTGGGACATTTTCCTTACTTGTATTAAGCTCTCCTGCTGGTTGACTGTCTTT
>NZ_JAXDSU010000053.1:0-2422 GCF_034090325.1 Anaerococcus porci | reverse complement strand
TCTCCAAATTTGATATAATAAAACAAAAAGGAGAAAACCAATGTCAAAAACAAACTACAAACTAACAACAATTAATCATATAGAATATAAAGTACCTAAAATTTGTCCAATTTGTCATATGCCTCAAAATCCTGAGATATTAGATACAAAAACTAGTGCCGATTACTTAGAAGAACAAGTTGAAACCATTCTCTTAGCCAAGTGTACCAACTGCAATAAATATTATTTACTACCATATAGTATTATTGGCAGAAATGACGATCTTACGTACAAGACTAAATATTCCCCATACAAACCAACACTAAATATAGAATTAAACTTTCCAGAAGAAATCTATACCATTTCAGAAAGATTTGTAGAAATATACAAACAATCCCTAACATCAGAACAACTAGACCTAAACGAATTATCAGGTATGGGCTTTAGAAAATCAGTAGAATTTTTAATAAAAGACTATCTAATAAAAATTAACCCAGACCAAAAAGATAAAATATCCTCAATGCATTTAGGAAATGCTATCAATAAAATTGACAATGAAAACATAAGAAGTCTAGCGAAAACATCCAATATGTTAGCCAATGATCAAGTACATTACACTGTTAAATATAGCGATAAAGATATAAACGATTTAAAATCTTTCATAAAAGCTTTAACATACTACATTTCTATGGAAATAACCCTAAATAAATCAAACGAATTTTTAGAATCATTAAATAAAAATGAATCTAAATAGTACTGGTAATATCAGAAAAACTATCCAAAGGATCTATCCTACCTATGAACCTTCCATCCGTTTTGTAATACTCCTTAACTTCTCTTTGAAAATTGTCATAATCACTTGCTATCTCATAAGTCACTTCTACAACCGAAGTGACTTTTAAATTTTTATATTTTAAAACATTGCCAAGTTTATCATCAAAATCAGATAAACCACCTGCTATATTTCTGTCACTCATACAACCCCCTCCTTTCTTTTTCTTTATCATTTTTTCCAAATCCAATCTCCAAATTTGATATAATAAAACAAAAAGGAGAAAATAATGCAACTGACCAAACTAAACTTAAATTTTAACAACAGACTACACTCAGTAACCGCTCCCTTAACTTGTCCTTACTGTGGCAAAGTTGTAGAACTAACCGAAAGAAACTCAACTATGATGGCTTTTTCCAAAAACCAAGAAATATATTTGAAAATTCTTTTCGCTAAATGTTGTTCAAAAAATTTAGCAGCTACCTATCTATTAGAAAAACCCCAAAACGAAGAAATAAAAATAGAATTTATTTCATCATATCCAATGTCATCAGATACTTACTTCTATCCATCAATCCAAGACTTATCCCCAAACTGTATCAGACTATACAAAGACTCATCATTTGCATATGATCACAATATGTATGACCTTGCAGCTATGGGTTATAGAAAATCCTTAGAATATCTAATAAAAGACTATGCTATAAAAGAATTAAATAAGCCCAAAGAAGAAGTAGTAAAAAAATCCTTATATGATTCCATTAGCTCCTACATGCCACTACAACAACTAATCAATACAGCTGACGTCGTAAGACTATTAGCCAACGATAAAACACATTATCAGGAAAAATATAAAGAATATGACATAGAAGTTTTAAAAAAATATCTAGATATATTTCTAAAACTTATTGACACTGATTATTCAATAAATCATCCTCCTGTTTCTCGCCAAAATTAATATCTATACTCATTGATGAAATTTCGTTAATAAGAGAATTAACATCATTGAGCTTTTTTTCTAACTCATTAAGTTTCTCCAAACATATCTCTATGCCCTCAACATTTATCTTTACATTAGAATTAATAAAATTTGCCATTTCCCCTCCTTTCTTTTCCTTTGTCTTAACCTTTTAAACCTATCCACAATCTCCAAATTTGATATAATAAAACAAAAAGGAGAAAACTATGACACTTCAACAAGAAGATATTCAAATAATGAACATCAAAATACTAAAATTTATAAAGCGTAAAAACTCAGCTAGTAAAGAACAAATCCTTAAAAGATTTCCAGACCATAAACACCAAACACTCCATAGACTAGAGCAAATGTCCAAGCCAAAAGGTTTAAGATTCACACCTCAAGAAAGACAAAAACAATATCTTCAAGAAACATACAAAGAATCAAAACCAGACGAATTTGGAAATATTCGTATTATTTACACTGGAAACTACTCCCTAACCAAATATGGATATACCTACCTTGAAGATTACGTCCTTTTTGAAAGACGTGATGTGATAAAAGAATTTGTCCGTTCATTTCTATTTCCGTCCTTGGTAGCTTTATTAGTAAGCGTTCTAACAAACCTTCTATTTTCTTAAAAAATAATTAACCAATAAAGAAACAGCTAAGGCTGATAAAATAGGAGCAATCCAATCCATAAAAAACCAAAA
>NZ_JAXDSU010000047.1:0-4343 GCF_034090325.1 Anaerococcus porci | reverse complement strand
ATATTAGAATGAAATAGTAAATATTGGACTAGGATAATTTACACAATATTATGGACTTGACTAATAAAATGACACTAAAAGGTATAAAATAATTAAAAGATATATTTACAAGATATATAGATATTAGAAAGATAGGAAACAATGAAAAAATAAAATTTAATGAGTGTCTAATAAAGGCGAGAAGAGGAGTATCCTAACTATGATTTTGATTATATGCTTATTAGGATAAATGAAAAATTTTATTATACTATTGACTTGATTTCTCTAAGAATATATTAAGAAAGATTTGATTTATTTTGATACATAATAAGATAAGGTTTTTATTCTATAAGTTGATAAGATAAAGATAAGTTCCTTTAACTTAAGTTGATATATTTAGTCAAGTAGTTAAAAATATTATAAAAATCATAGCGAATATATTCTTATACTTGATAAAAAAGTTAAAAGATTGGACAATTCCTCTAACTATTATACATATAAATAATACTGAAAAACTAGGTGTGGATGATTAAGAATATGTAAGAAGCTAATAACTTTACATATAAATTATTAATTGTATCTTAAAGATTAAGGATAGTTTTTTTAAGCTTTTATTGAAAAAATATGAAATGATAATGAATTTTTTCGCTAAATTAATTGAATTAAAGACCTTACAATTATATAATTATTTGTATACGGATAATTCTATTTAAAATTAAACTTTTATGTTTATAGATTGGAGAGACAATGAAAATAGCATCTATGGAGAATGAAAATGGAATTTCTAATTTGCTGAATTCTAAATTTGATGAGAATGAAGTTGTCGTTAAAAGGTATGAAAATTATGAGGATATTATCTTAGAGGAGGATCTATCAGAATTTGACCTTATTTTGGTTGATATGACTCACACTAGATGTATAGAATTAATTCAATACATAAAGCAAACAACTGATATACCTGTTATATATCTTACTAATAGGTACAAAAAAAGTCCTTATGAACAAGAATTAGATGATAAAGACTTTGTGATTCATTCTTACTCAAGAGAAGAATTTGTGAAATTTACCTTAAAGAAGGTAGAGGAGATTAACAATTCTAAGATTATAAATTTTGGTTTTTGTTCGATAGAAGTTGATAATGGTATTTTTAGGATAGGCAATGATATTTTAAATCTAACTAAAAGTGAAATCAACCTTTGTATCATTCTTATTAAAAGAATGGGAAATCCTGTTTCTAAGGAATTAATTGTAAAAGAGATGGCAAAGATGGGTATAGAAACGACTGATAGGTCGGTTAGAGAACATATCAGAAAGATTCGAAAGGAATTCAAAAAAGTTAAACTTGCCCCAATTAAGACTGTAAGAGGGGAAGGATATACTTGGGTTTTGGAGTCTTGTGAGTGTTAGCATATAGGTTTGAAACTAAGTAAAGATAGTATTTTTCTACTTAATAATTTAGTTTTTAATTACAGTTTAAAAACAGTATTTAAGTTTTAAACTGAAGCTTAAAAACCGGGATAGGGATTAATAGCTTCAGTAAGGACTTGATACTGTTTTTTTATTTCTTATAATTATATAAAGAATTATTTATAAAAACCAAAAGCGGTATTTCATAAGAGAAAAAATATTTTCAAATATTTTCTTAGATTAAATTCCAAAAACTCTTGTCTTATATTGGCAAGAGTTTTTGCTTTCTTATTACTTAGAAAAATCAAGTTTTAAGTCTCCTTCTTTTATCCATCCTAACTTTCTTACAAAATAATCAATTATAAGAGAAACAATGGCAGGTAGTATTATATGCATCAATAAAACTATTGATAGAAGAGTGAAAAATGGAGTTGAACTCATCTCTGTAAAGGTTGATATTTGACCAACCAAGCCACAGGTTCCCATTCCAGCTCCTATTGGGGAGTTTTCAAGTTTAAATACAAGAGTAGATACAGGCCCAAGTATTGCAGAAGCAAGGGTTGGTGGTATAAGTACTCTCGGATTTCTCATTATATTTGGCATTTGAAGCATGCTTGTACCAAGCCCTTGTGCAATCAAACCTTCCATCTTATTTTCTCTGTAAGATATTACAGCAAATCCTATCATTTGACAACAACATCCTACTGTCGCAGCACCAGCGGCAAGGCCTGATAGAGATATGGTCATACAAAGAGCGGCAGATGAAATAGGCAAGGTTAGGACAATTCCTACTATGACTGAGACTATAATTCCCATAATAAAGGGTTTTTGTTTTGTAGCATCCATTATTATAACTCCGATTTGAGTCATGAACTTTTGGATGACAGGTCCTACAAAACTTGCAATTGCAACTCCAACCAGAACTGTTACAACTGGTGTTATAACTATATCAATCTTAGTTTCTTTTGAAACAAGTTTTGCTACTTCAACGGAAATTAAGCTTGCTATGAATACTCCCATAGGCCCACCCAACTTGTTAGAGGCTATACCAACAATAGTTGATGAAAATAAAATCATTCTGTCAGCCTTTAGAGCATAGGCAATTGATACAGCTATTGCAGGACCTGTAGCTTCTTGTGCAAGTGGCCAAATTGTTTCGGATAAGAATTTTATATTAAAAGACTGTCCTATAGTATTTAAGATTGTTCCTACCAAAAGTGTTGCAAAAAGACCAAAAGCCATAGCTCCCAATGCATCTATAAAGTAGACTTTTGCTGAAAGGCTTATACCTTTTTTTTCTAAAAACTTTCTCATTATATTCCTCCTAAGTTTTTATATATTAAAATTATTTTATAATATATTTTATTTTTTGTAAATATTCTTAAAATATGGCGAATTTTTTTTAACAATTAGACTAATTTGTATTTTATCAAACGATTATAATGCATTAAATCCTTGCTAATTTATATTTTAAACAAGAAGATTTTATACATATAAATATTATTAATTTTATCTCTGATTATTAGTAATTATTTTCAGAAATGGGTATAAGAATATAGGAATAAAAATCTCATCATTTGATGTCTTTTTTATTTTGAAAAGAAAGGATGTTATTATGAAAGATTATTTTAAAGAAGCAAAAGATCTAAAAGATCAATTAATAAAAGACCGTAGACACATTCATGAAGATCCAGAACTTGGATTAGAATTACCAAAAACCAAGGCTTATGTTAAAAAAAGGCTAGAGGACTTGGGTGCTGAAGTTAAAGAAATTGGGGAAAGTGGTATACAAGCGACCATTAAGGGGGAAGCAGGTGATGGAAAGACAGTGCTTATAAGGTGCGATATGGATGCTCTTCCTATGGATGAGGAAACAGGACTTGATTTTTCATCTAAAAATAAAGGGGTAGCCCATACTTGTGGTCATGACCTTCATACAGCTATTGGACTTTCTACTGCAAAACTTCTAACAGAGCATAAGAAAGACTTCAAGGGTGAGGTAAGATTCATGTTCCAACCTGCAGAAGAAATCTTTAAAGGCTCTAAAATGATGATAGAAAATGGAGTGCTTGATGGAGTGGATATTGCTTTAGCTCTTCATACAAACCTAAATCACAAGGCAGGCTCAATTTCTTATTATGAAGGATATATGGCAACTAGTTGTGATAACTTTAAAATAAATATAAAGGGTCAAGGTGGTCATGGTGGTTATCCTCATACTACAAAGGATCCAATAAATGCAGGTGTAATAGTATATCAACAATTTAACCAACTTATAAGTCGTGATGCGAATCCATCAAAGCATACTACCCTAACATTTGGACAATTCGCTTCAGGCTCAAACTCTAATATAATTCCTGATACAGCTACACTTCAAGGAACTATTAGAACATATGATCCAGAAATTAGAAAAAAACTTCTTAAAAGAATGGATGATATCGTAAAGGGAGTAGCTAAGCTTACAAATTGCCAAGTAGACCTTGAGTTTTTTGCAAGTGTTCCAAGTCTTTACTCAAATCCTGACCTTACAAAAGAACTTGTAGGATATGTAAAAGATTCTTCAGATGTAGAAATGATAAGCAGTGAAAGACTTATGGCAAGCGAGGATATGGCCTTTGTTTCAGAAAAAGTTCCAACAGTTTATTTCTTGCTTAACTCAAAAGTTGAAGGAAATGAATTTTCTCATCATAATCCAAAGGTAGACTTTTCAGAAGATGCTATGCCTATAGGAGTAGGCTTATTCCTAACTTGTGCTATTAATTGGCTAAATAACAATTAAATTTTACAATATCTGACCAGCCATAGGGCTGGTTTTATTGTAATTAGAATACCCCCGGTTGGACCGGGGGTTCAATTTAGCTTTAGCGATGAAAAACAAATAAAAAAATACCTCCGTGTTAAAATAAATTTGTGGTTTACCAAAACACAAAATAACAGGAGGTTTTTTATGAATTTAA
>NZ_JAXDSU010000095.1:0-21646 GCF_034090325.1 Anaerococcus porci | reverse complement strand
TGGATTTTTAAAAAATGCTGGAATGAACCCTGGCTTATTGTTAGTTTTAGCAAAAATCGAGTTTTATTTTGCAACCATAATTTGCCTTTATGTTTTAATTAGATTTGTAATAAATTTTGTAAAAGTCAAAAATTAGAGGAGGAGATATGAATATTAAAGAAAGTATTAAAATAATTGACACCTACCTAGACCTTGATAGTGCATAAAGGGACGTTCACGCCATGCACTTTATCAGTGCAAATAATGAACGTCCCTTTATGCACTAACTGTATTGTCTCATATTATCACTTGCTATCATTACCGTAGATATATTGTGTAATAAAGCTGATTGGGTATTAGTCAAAATCCTTGATACCCCTAATCCAATAAGTAAGGAGTTTATAACTATAATTTTTTCATAATCCCTCCTCACCCTCTTATCTACAGCCTTTGAAAGCTTTATTAAATCAACTAACTCTTTTAAGCTGTCTGTTTTTATAGAAACATCAGCAATTTCTTTGGCAAGATCTGCCCCTTTTGACATTGATATACCAACATCTGCCTTTGATAAGGCTATAGAGTCATTAACCCCATCTCCTACCATTACTACCGTTCTACCCTCATCTTTCATTTTTTCGATATAAGAAAGCTTATCTTCTGGAAGTACTTGGGACTTATAGTAGTCAAGGTCAAGTCTTTTACTTACAGCACTTGCAGCATTTTCCGCATCTCCTGTAAGCATGGCTATATGCTTAAATCCTAAGTTTCTAAGACTTTTTATAGTATCTTTTGCATCTTCTCTCAATGGATCTTCTATACATAAAACAGCTATTAAGCTATTGTCAAAGGCCATAAATAAAAGTGAATATTCTTCCTTAAGTGAGTCTATAAGCTCTCTATTTTTATCACTTATAGGGATTTTTTCATCATCTAAAATAAAATGTTCACTTCCTATTAAGGCAGGCTTTCCATTGATTGTTGATTTTATACCATGAGCTAGAATATATTCGGGTTTTGAGTGCATTTCTTCATGGCGAAGATTTTTCTCTTTTGCCTTGTTCACAACCGCCCTTGCTATAGAGTGTGGAAAGTGTTCTTCAAGACAGGCTGCAATTCTTAATGCCTCATCAGCATTGGTATCTTCAAAGGTGATTACTTTTTTGACCTCTGGCTCTGACTTTGTCAAAGTTCCAGTTTTATCAAATACTATTGTGTCAGCTTTTGAGAGATTGTCAAAGTATTTTCCACCTTTAACGAGGACATTCGAATCAACAGCTTGGCTAATAGCTTTCATATAAGCAATAGGTATAGTAAGTTTTAAAGCACAGGAGTAATCAACCATCAAAAAGGCCTTAGCCTTTATAAAGTTACGGGTAAGAGCATAAGTGATACCTGCTCCAATAAAGGAATATTTTACAAGAGTATCGGCTGCATTTTCTGCCTTAATTTGAGTCTTGGACTTGTTTCTCTCACTATCTTCTATGAGCTTAATTATATGATTTAGCCTAGAATCATCATATTTGTTCATAGCCTTGACAAGGAGTTCTCCTTCTTCAAGAACAGTTCCAGCAAAAACGGTCGATTTTTCATTTTTCTCAACTGATTTAGCTTCTCCTGTAAATGAAGCTTCATTTACCATACCTAGACCTGAGATAACTTCACCATCTACAGGAATTGTGTTTCCCATAGACACATATACAAGATCTCCTATTTCAACTTCCTTAAGATCAATTAAGACCCTTTTATCATCTCTTTTAACAAATACCTTGTCCACATTAAGGGCGAGAGATGATTTGAGATTTAGCCTTGATTTTTTCAAAGTGTAGTCTTCAAGCTCTTCACCTAAGGATAATAAAGCCATTATGCTAGCAGCATCTTTATATTCTCTAGTAAGAATGGATACTGAGATTGCTGTAGCATCAAGTAAGTCAACATTCATCTTTCTTTCTTTAATTGAAATTAAGCCTTTTTTAATAAAGGGAATGGCACGTACTATGGTGAAAAAAGGTCTAAGCGGTATAGGCATTATATAGCCAAACAAAATCCTTCTATAAGCTGCATCTCTTACTATATGAAAAACAGATCTTTCTTCTTGAGCAATGAAATCTACATCATCTATCTCAAAATCATCTAGACTTTTAGGGTCAAGATTTAGGATAAATCTTGCAACCATTGGAAGGGCTTCTTCCTCATATTTTACAACTATAGACTTAGCAAGCTTTGAAATTTCACAAGATTTAACCCCATCAAGATTTTCGATTTTATACTTTAATTTATTAATGTGAGAGTCTTCTAGGTAGTCTTTGTATATAAATCTAGACCTTTGGGGACATCTTGCCTTAAGACTTGCTCTCATCCTAATCCTCTTTTTCTTCTTTTATTTCTTTCTCAACTTCTTCTTTTGCTTCATCTTCTTTTGCTACTTTTTCTATATCTAGGTCTTCTTTTTTCTCGGCTTCAATTCTTTCTTCGATTTCGTTTTTTACCTTAGCTTCTGCTACTATATCATCTGTAGTCATCTTTATATTTTCAACTGTCTTATCGATTGAGCTTTTTGCCTTTAAACCTTGTCTTACTGTAGCTACTGCTGCCTTCTTAGCAGCCTTTGAACTTAAGGCTTTTGCTCCTAAAGCTCCTGCAACAACTCCAATTCCAGCACTTAAAATTTTCTTGTTAATCTTGATATTCATTTTTCTCTCCTTATAATGTTTATTATTTTAAAATGATTATAAACCCATCGCAAGATTTATGCAAACTTTTTTAATTTTATTTTAAATTTCACTAATAAAAATCTTTATTACTATCATTTCTTCTAGTCAGTGCAAAAAGGGACATTAATGATTTGCTCTATAAAATATCTGTTGTGAGTTTTTTTACACTTTTATTCTAAAAAAACTTTCCCAGCTTTTAACTAGGAAAGTTTTCTTAAATTTAAAAGCATATATAATTCTTAGAAGATTTTTATGTATGCTCGGCTATTTAAGTAGCCAAGCTTAAGATTAATCACAATAAGGGCATGATTTGCCTTTGTTTTTAACCTCCTTATGGTTTTTAACTTTACTATGGCATGAAGTACTGGAACAAGACTTAGATTCTGTACAATCCTTACACCCAAAGTTTGAACCTTCTTTAATAAACCTTGTATATATGATATATGAACATATAGCTAATATAACTAGTAAAAATATCCATGATTGTAAGTTCATAAAATCTTCCTTTCTGCTTATCTTCCTTGTTGTGCAAGCCTAACTTTATATTTTTTCTTCTTTTCCTTATATTTAACTGGTCTAAAGATTAGATATAAGATTCCAATCAAAACTATTACAGCAAGTATTGTCTTAATTGAGAATATTCCATATAAGAAGAAGTTTGCTAAGTTATAGAAGATAAATGCTATTGAATATGCAAAAATCATTTGGTATCCTATTGCAATTAGTGTCCACCTATTGTTGTTCATCTCAGTTTTTATAGCACCTACTGCTGCAAAACATGGCATGCAAAGCATATTAAATAGTAAGAATGAATATCCTGCAATAGGAGTTCCTATAGCCGCATTGAAAGCTGTGATAAGTTGTCTGTTTGTTTCATCAAGATCTGAACCAATTCCAAGAACAACACCCATTGTTGAAACTACGTTCTCTTTTGCTACAAAGCCTGTAATTGTTGCAACAGCTGATTGCCATTGTCCAAATCCTAAAGGTTTGAGCAAAACTGCTACATATCCACCAATAACTGCAAGAATTGAGTTCTCTGATTCTGCTTCAACCATATTAAAGCTAAAGTCAAAACTTGATAAAAACCAGATTATTATAGATGAAACAAGGATTATTGTTCCAGCTCTCTTTACAAAGGCCATACCTTTATTGAATACATCTCTTAACACTGAAGTAATTCTTGGTGCATGGTATGGAGGAAGCTCCATAACGAATGGTGCTGGTTCTGAAGCAAACTCTCTAAATTTCTTAAGGATAACACCTGAGATAATTACTGCAAATATACCTATTATATAAAATGAGAAGGTAACTAAGGCTTGCTCTTGCTCGAAGAATGCACCTGCTATAAGGGCAATTACTGGAAGTTTTGCAGAACATGGCATAAAAGATGTAGTCATGATTGTAATTCTTCTATCTCTTTGATTTTCAATAGTTCTTGAAGATTGGATTCCAGGAACTGAACAACCTGTACCAATCATTACAGGTATGAATGATTTACCAGAAAGTCCAAACTTTCTAAATACCCTATCCATTACGAATGCAACTCTTGCCATATATCCTATATCTTCAAGAATTGAAAGTAGGGCAAATAGTACAAGCATTTGTGGTAAGAATCCTAATACTGCACCAACACCTGCTATAATACCATCTGTAGCAAGACCTACCAAAACATCATTGATACCCAAATTTGTTAGAAAATCTGCCGTAGCTGGTGTAAGAGTATCTTCAAAGAACCCATTAGCTGCATCGGTTGCACCTGTACCCAAAGTTGATATAGCTATATAGTAAATTACAAACATAACTAAGGCAAAAATTGGAAGTCCCAAAATTCTATTTGTAACAATCTTATCAATCTTATCTGTAGTAGAAAGCTTTGGTGGAGCTTTCTTAAGTACACGCTCTGAAATATCCCCAAGCGCATCATATCTTTCTGTAGTTATTATGCCTTCTGCCACATCTTCTTCTTTTTGCTCAAAATCTTCTCTTAACTTGTTGATTTTGTCTTTTTGGCTTTGTGATAATTTTATACTTTCAAGCATATCATCATCATTTTCAAAAGCCTTAATTGAATAATACCTTAATAAATTTTTATCAGTTGAATCTTTAATTTCATTTTCGATTTCAGATAGGGCTTTTTCTAGTTCTTTTGAAAAAGTAAGTGGATGTGGGAAGTATTTTTTTCCATTACTTTTAACAATTTCTTTAACTAAAGCATCGGTTCCCTTTTTCTTGCTTGCTATAATTTCAACAACTGGACATCCCAAAAGCTCTGATAGTTTCTTTGTATCAATGATGTCTCCATTGTTTTTAACAATATCCATCATGTTTAGGGCAAGAATTGTAGGAATACCTAACTCTATTAATTGACTTGTAAGATATAGGTTTCTAACAAGGTTAGAACCATCTACAAGGTTTACTATAAGGTCTGGTCTATTTTCTACCAAGTATTGCCTAGAAACAACCTCTTCCATAGTATATGGTGAAAGAGAATAAATTCCTGGTAAATCTTGGATTATAATGTCCTTGTGACCTTTTAATCTTCCTTCCTTTTTATCAACAGTAACACCTGGCCAGTTACCAACCCTTTGATTTGAACCTGTAAGTTCATTAAAAAGTGTGGTCTTACCAGAGTTAGGGTTACCTGCTAAAGCAACAGTATAAGTCATTTAATCCTCCACTAGTATATTTTTTGCATCTTCTTTTCTTAAAGTTAGCTCGTAACCTCTTAGATTAACTTGTATAGGATCTCCTAATGGGGCGATTTTTCTAACATAAACTTCAGTATTTTTAGTAATACCCATATCCATAATTCTTCTTATGGTTGCTCCATCTCCCTTAATCTTTTTGATAATAGCCGTCTCTCCGACAGCAACATCCTTTAAAGTCTTCATTAGTTTAACTCCTTTACATAAATTCTTTTCGCTAAGTCTTTATTTAATGCATACTTACTATCATCAACCATGATAATGTAATTCACACCATCAAAGAAAAATAACTTAACTTTCTTTCCTTTAACAAATCCCAAATTTGAAAGGCGGTTTTTCACTTCGTCATTTCCCGTAATCTTTATAACTTCAACTTCTTGTTGATCTTTGCATAAAGTAATTGGCATTATTCCCTTCTTTCCTTACTATTAATACTAATAATGTGATTTATAGCTTATAATAATATGATTTATTGTAATAATAGTCAATATCAGCAATCCACCGAAAAATCAGATTTTATTATATAAATTACATTACTATAAAGATAATAGCTACATAAATAATATGTAAATATTGATATATATTATCAATATCTCTAATAAATATTATACAATTTATTTCTGATATTGAATATCAATATATTGACATTTTATCTTGAAACTTAAAATATATATAAAAAGTTTCTGACTTTTTTTATTTTTTTACTTTTTTAATTAATATTCATTGATATATAAGGATTTTGAAAAATAGAAATTTTCTTCTTTTTTTAATTATTTTTAAAACTATACTTACTTCGTTAAATGTTGTTAAATATTTCTTTAACTTTCCCATATATTTAGATACAAAAATAATTTATTATTCAGGAATTTGAATCATATTAGAATAAATATAAAATTATTTCCAATATAAAAAAAGCCCCTAGGGCTTAATATGGAAAAACAGAGCAAAATACAACCCCATCTCCTAAGTGTACTCCTATAACTGGAGTAACATCTATTATTTTAAAATCATTTGCCTTTTCTATTTCTTCTGCCAATCCTTCTTTTATAATCTCTATAGGCTCATCACTATCTGCCCCTCCTATTATAAGTTGGTAACTATCATATTTAGTACAAAGCTTCTTTACGTATTTAATTAGTTCCTTATAAGATTTTTTCTTTCCTGTTACTTTCTTTATAAGGGAAACTTCTCCATTTTCTATACATAAAACCGGTGAAAATGAAATTAGATTACCAAGTTTTGCTATAGACTTTGGCAATCTTCCTCCACGAGATAGGGCATCTAGATTTTTTACAACCCCACATACATTTACATATTTGAGGTTTTCTAGGCTCTTTTTATATATTTGCTCTAAACTTTCACCATCTTCAGCATATTTTGCAGCCTTTATTACAGGATAGATTGATGCTATTGTTGCAGTGTTAGTATCAATTATTTCAATGTTTGCATCCGATTTCTTTTCTAGAAACTCATCTTTTCCTATATGCATCATTTGATTCATACCTGTTAATTTTTTTGAAATCGAAAAAATCAAAAAGTCCCTATATCCCCTATCATATTCTTCTTCTAATAATTTTAAGAAATATCCTATTGATGGGATAGATGTAGTTACTTTCTCATCACTTGCCTTATATTTTTCTAAAAATTCACTTTTTGAAATCTCATATAGGTCTATGTATGATTTATCCTTAAAATTAATATTAAAAGGTAGGATGGATATTCCATACTCTTTTGCCATCTCTAAGTCTATATTGCAACCAGAATCTGCTATTATTTTTACTTTTTTCATATTTACCCCATTTATAATTTATTATTTATAGTTTATATATATTTAAAATTTTTTCTTATTTATATCAATTTTAACACTACTATACTTTCTAAAAGCCTTAAAACAATTATTTAATATAAATTTAACAGACAATGATGTAGACATTATAAGAATATTTATTTTATATTTATCACATAAATTTAATAAATATACTCCACATGAAATCAGTTTGGTTTTTATTGCTTAATAATTTATATTTATGTAATCAATATCCTATAAATAGCCTTTTTGTAAAATTTATTAATATTTTTCAAAAAAATATTTGCAATTTTAAAATTTAGTGTGTATAATTAGTTTTAATAGTTAGGAAGTGGAGCAGTAGTTAAGCTAATTTCTTAAGAGAGGTACTGTGTGGTGTAAAGTACTGAAATTACTTAATGAAACTAGCCACCAAGCTGGGTAGCTGAAATAAGAGTAGGTTATTCCGGGAACTCCCGTTACAGAGTTATTCATTATAATTGAGTGCATCGACTGATGAAGAAGAGTGGTACCGCGGGAGTAGTATAAATTTATTTAGATATTCACCTCTCGTCTCTTTGCTTAGGCAATAGAGACGAGAGGTTTTTTATTGCCAAATACTGGAGGAATATATGGAAAGAACAAGTAATAATTTTAAAAAAACTAGTATAGGTAGGAAACAGATTGTCCAATCAGGAGTTTTCTCCTTGGCCTTGATGATGTTTTCATCTCATGCTGGAGGTGGTTTTGCAACAGGAAATCAGGCTAATACATATTTTGTAGGATTTGGAAATATGGGTATTATTTCAGCTATATTTGCTATGTTTATCCTTAGTTTTGTTGTAAGGGAAGCAATTATAATGTATAGGGCAAATGATTTAAAGTCATATAAGGACTTGTTTAAATGTCTTTACCATCCATTCGATAAATTGTCTATCTTCTTTGAAATTTTCTATCAAATAATGGTTTTAATGGCAATTGCATCAGCAATTTCAGGTGCAGCTAGTGCTTTGAAAGAATATATGAACTTCAATTATGTAGTAGCTGCCATTATGGTTTCTGCTATAGTACTTTTTTTAGTAATTTTTGGAGCAGACTTTGTTAGAAAAATTTCTGCTGTTATGGGAATTGTTATTCTTGTCACAGCTATATCAATTTATATCATAGGAAGCTTTATGGGGGAAGGAATCTTTACAATTATGAAGGCTGACTTTATTGAAAATGGATTTAGTAATTTTCCTAAGGCTGGTATAAATTCATTTGTATATGCAGGTTTTCAATGTGTACAAATACCTTCGCTTATAGCATGTTCTAATGTTATAAATAATAAAAATGAAGCAAGCTTATCTATGAACATAGCCTTTATCATAAATTTTATAGCTTTGGTTTTATCAGTGACTATGCTTTTGTCATGGAGGAGTGTTTATATGAATGTTGATGGTGGAGAAGTTTTACCTACCTTGACATCAACCCAAGCTATGGGCTTTAAGTGGATGGGAATCTTCTACAGTATATCTTTGTTTATGTGCTTATTGTCAACAGCAGTGTCTATAGCCTATGGTTTTGTAGCAAACTTTGAAAATACCAAGGTAATTTCAATTATTAAAAGTGTAAAAATAAGAAGAGCTATAGTAGCTTTATTTATAATAAGCATTTCAATGTTTATATCAATGGTAGGCTTAACTAACATTATAAAATATGGATATGGCTATTGTGGATATATAGCTATAATATTTATCATAATTCCATTTATGACAGTTGGGGTGTATAAAAATAGAAAAATCTTTGAAAGGAAAATAGAAACTAAGATGAATACTTAATATTATATTAATAAGCCTTTAATAAAACTAAATAATTCTATCTTAAGCAAACACCTTACTTTAGGCTTTAGAAAAGATTGTTATAAAAATATTTTATAAAGTTTTATATATTTTTATAAGTCTAGATTTCAACATCTATTATTTTTTGGTAAAATTTTTGCATAAATTTAAAAATAATTGCTTGCTTTTTCATTTAAAAAGGTGTAATATATTTATTAACAAGTTTTGACGTGGAAAAGTAAGCTAGTTGAATTTAAAGAGAGGTACTATTTGGTGTGAAGTACTATGAAGACTAGGATGAAAAATCACCACCGAGCTATAATGCCCAAATTTTTGTAAGCATTATCGGGAACTCCCGTTACAGAGTTAATCATTATAATTGAGTGCATCAACTGATGAAATAGAGTGGTACCGCGGGAGTGGATTATTTAGTTTTAGTCTCTCGTCTCTAAGCCTTAGGCAATAGAGACGGGAGTTTTTTTATTGCCTTAGAAAATAATAAATTTTAAGGAGAAAAGAATGAAGTTAAGGAGAAATCTTTCAAAAAATGCAGTTGTTTCTATAGCCCTGATGCTATTTTCAGCCCATGCTGGCGGTGGATTTGCTACGGGTAACCAGGCCAATACATATTTTGTAGGACTTGGTTTTTGGGGAATATTTTCAGCCATCCTTGCCATGGTTATTTTGTGTGGGATGCTAAGGGAAGCTATGATTATGAAAAATAGTAGGAATCTTTCATCATACAAAGAAGTTTTTGAAAATCTTTATCACCCCTTTGATAAACTAGCTTACGCCTTCGAGGCCTTTTACCTAATCATGGTAGTTATGGTTATAGCAACTACCATATCATCTGCAGCAAGTGCCTTGAGTGATTCTTTTGGCTTTTCTTATAAGATAAGCCTTGTATTGATATCTGCCCTTATCCTTCTTATGGTCATGTTTGGAGCAAATCTTGTAAGAAAATTTGGGGCAGTAATGGGAATTTTAATCCTTGTAACAAGTCTTTCAATCTACTTTTATGGAAGCTTTTCTGTGGAAAATCCTTTAGGAAGGCTTACAAATGAATTTAGTCAAAATGGATTTTTACACTTTCCAAAGGCTATTGAAAATGGCTTTGTCTATGCTGGTTTTCAATGTGTACAAATACCTGCAATGATAGCTTGTTGTGGAGTTCTTAAAAATAAGGAAGAAGTTACAAGGTCTATGAATATATCAAGCCTAATAAACTCACTTGCCCTTGCCCTGTCAGTATTTATGCTTTTTGTATGGAAAGACTACTTCATGGGTATAGAAAATGGAGCAACTCTTCCTACCCTCACAGTCACCAAGGCACTTGAGAAAAATTGGATAAGCGTATTTTACCTAGTAAGTTTAATACTTTGTCTGATATCATCAGCAGTTACCATAACCTATGGTATGGTCGCAAGATTTGAAGAAAATGAAAAATTAAAGAAAATAAAAAATATAAAAGTTAGAAGACTTCTTCTATCACTTTTTATAGTATTAGGTTCTATGCTTATATCAAGTATAGGTCTTACAAATATAATAAAATATGGATATGGCTATTGTGGATATCTTGCAATATTCCTTATAATAATACCTTTCCTTACAATAGGGGCCTATAAAAATTATAAGTATATGCAAAAAGAAGAAAATAAGGTTGGAGAAAATATACAAATATCATTGGACTAAAAATAATATAGAAAATTTTACAAGAGAGGTAAATTATGGAATTTGAATTTGTCGAAAAAAAGGAACTTAAAGAAAAACCAAAAGAAAATCTAGGTTTTGGAAAATACTTTACAGACTATATGTTTGTTATGGATTACACAGAAGATAAGGGCTGGCACAACAAAAAGATTATCCCTTATGGAGATATCACAGTAAACCCATCAACTATGGTTCTCCACTATGCTCAAGAAACCTTTGAAGGTCTCAAAGCCTATAAGGGAAAAGATGGTAAAATATACCTATTTAGACCATATATGAATGCCAAAAGATTTAAAAACTCAAATGAGAGAATGTGTATGCCAGAAGTTAGTGAAGAACTTTTCGTAGACTCAATTAAAGAGCTTGTGAAAGTTGAAAAAGATTGGATTCCTGAAGGAGAAGGCGAAAGTCTTTATATAAGACCTTTTATGTTTGCCGATGAAGAGTCCCTTGGTGTTCACGTTGCCAAGTCATATAAATTTTTGGTAATACTTTCTCCAGTAGGAGCTTACTATCCAGAAGGAGTAAACCCTATTAAAATCTATGTAGAAGATGAATATGTAAGGGCAAGTGTTGGTGGAACTGGTTTTGTAAAGTGTGGTGGAAACTATGCGGCAAGCCTTATAGGGCAAAAAAAGGCAGAAAAACTAGGTTATACACAAGTACTATGGCTTGATGGAATACATAGAAAATATGTAGAAGAAGTCGGCTCTATGAATGCTATGTTTTTAATCGATGATACAGTGGTAACTGCACCAATTGAGGGAACAGTTCTTCCAGGAGTTACAAGAGATTCTATAATGACCTTGCTTAAAGACTTTGGCTACAAGGTAGAAGAAAAACATATGCATATAGATGAATTAATGAAAGCTGGACGTGAAGGAAGACTAAAAGAAGCCTTTGGTACAGGAACAGCCGCAGTAATCTCCCCTATAGGGGAACTTTACTACAAGGGTGAAGAAGTAATTGTAAATGACTTTAAAACAGGAGAACTAACTCAAAAACTTTACGACACCCTAACAGGAATCCAATGGGCTACAAAAGATGATAAGTATAAGTGGAGAGAAGAAGTCAGATAGGAGATAATAATGACAAGCGTAAATTTGACAAATTATAGCGTAAGCAGGAACAATTATAAGTCCTTGGCAAGAGTATGTAAAGATGAAAGGGTAGAAAATGTAGTAATAATCGGTGGTAAAAGGGCAATGAAGGCTGCAAATAGCCTTATAAAGGAGGCTTTACAAGATACAGAAATTAAAGTTTTGGGAGAGTTTGTATATGGTAAAAACTCAACCAATTCAAATATTGAAAAACTTCTTAAAAAAAACGAGGTAAAAGATGCCGATGTAGTATTTGCTGTAGGTGGTGGTAAGGCAATTGATACTGCCAAGGTTATAGCAGATAGGTTAAATAAGGACTGCTATTCCTTTCCAACAATCTGCTCAAACTGTTCATCTGCAACAGCAATTGCTGTAATTTATAATGATGATGGCTCCTTTTCCCACTATGAGGATAAGATAAAAGCACCAAGCCATATTTTTATAAATATAGAAATTCTAGCAAAGGCCCCTGAAATTTATATGTGGGCAGGAGTAGGTGATGGACTAAGCAAAGAAGCCGAAGTTTTATTTGCTATGAGAGGACAAGATTTAAACCACGTGGCAAAACTTGGTAAAGCCATTGCCAAATCTTGCCAAGAGCCTTTCTTAAAATATGGCCAACAAGCAATTGAAGATTGTAAAAACAATAAAAGCTCTAAGGCCATAGAAGAAGTCGCCATGGACATATTTATAAATACAGGAAATGTATCCAACCTAACCAACCAAAAAGACTTCTACTACAACTCATCTCTAGCTCACGCTTTTTACAATGCAAGCTGTTCAGTAAAAAGAGAAGGACACTTTGAACATGGAGAAGTAGTATCCTTCGGTGTACTTGTTCTTCACGCTTATGATAGAAATCTTAATGAACTTGATAAGATAGGAAGATTTAATAAAAAAGTAGGACTTCCTACAAAACTTTCTGACCTTAACTTAAAAATTGATGACCTTGAACAGATAGCAGATGAGGCCATGAAAACAAACGAGTGGAAAAAGGCGAAAGTAGAGCTTTCAAGAGAGAACTTTATAGAGGCTATAAAGGTAGCTGACCAATATGGTAAGGCCCTTGATGATGAAATGAAAATTGAAAAAGCAAGCTATGAAAAAATAGCTAAATAATATAAATAAACAAATCAAAATTTAAAATTAAATATTTTAATAAGTAAATACAAAACTAAAATTTATAAAAGGACTCTTGCAAATAATTTAATCCTTGCAAGAGTCCCTTATTTTTTATAATCTATATCTTGTAATACATTAATATAAAACATTATAGATTTTTATAAAAATTCCGAATCAATTCTAAAATAACAAAATTAAAGAAGAAATCAAAAAGTAAGGGATAATTAAGCCGTCCATAATTTAATAAAGCTATATCAGATAATGAAATCTTTTGTAGGTATTGCTATTTTGAATTTAAAGAAATTATCTAAAAGATAATATATCTATAATCTATAAGAAAAACTAGAAGATTTGTTTATAGCTGATATAAGTAGGTCTTAAAAAGCTTTCCAAAGCCTATACCCATAGCCTTAAAATAATCTTTTAAAAATTCCTTCATAATTCATTTTTCTTTCTATTCATTAGACTTAGAAAAATTATAATTTACCAAAATATTATAAAATGATAAAATATAAAAAAAGAGGTGCTTATGAAAAAAATATTAAAAATTTTAGCAGGTTTTATAGGAGTTGTTTTTATCTTATTTCTCATACTTCTATCCTATCTTTGGATAAGAGAATATAGACCAAAAGAAGTAGAAGATATAAAAGTTATGGGAAAAGCAGAAGAAGAGATTGAAAGTAATAAAGAATATAAGATTATGACTTGGAATATCGGCTATGCAGGTCTTGATAAGGATACAGACTTTTTTATGGATGGAGGAAATATGGTCTTTCCCATAGATAAAAGCCATGTAGAAAATGCTCTTGATAATATCTTAAAAATATCAAAAGAAATAGGTGCTGATTTTAAACTTTTTCAAGAAGTAGATAGGGATTCTAAAAGAAGCTACCATATAGACCAAGTTGAAATTCTAAAGGATAACTTGGGTGGAAATCTAGCCTTTGCCCTAAATTATAAGGTAGATTTTGTACCATTTCCATTGCCACCACTTGGAAAAATCACATCTGGAATCCTTACCCAAACCGAGAAAAAAATAGAAAAATCAGAAAGATACCAACAACCCATCCCCCACAAATTTCCAGTAAGACTTGCAAACCTTAAAAGAGGATTTTCCGCCTCCTACCTTCCAATAAAAGAAAGCGATAAGAAATTTGTCTTAGTAAATATCCACTTAGACGCATACGAGTCTGGAAACCAGGGAAGGCTTGCCCAAAGTAAGCAAATCATAGACTTTATAGATAGTGAATATAAAAAAGGAAACTATGTCCTTGTAGGAGGAGACTTCAATCAAGAACTTAGCGGAGTAAAAAAAGAAGTACCTGAAGGAATATGGGATCCAAGTCCCTTCCCTAAAGAATACCTAAAAGACTTTATGAAACTTCTTTATGGAGATAGCGAAACATCTGTTGTAAATGATAAACCATATACTGGAAAAGATGCCTATCTTTCTACCATAGATGGCTTTATAGTTACAGATAATATAGAAGTTAAAAATATAAAAACCATAAAAGAGCAAAACTTCCAATACTCCGACCACAATCCTGTTCTTTTGGAATTCAAACTTAAAAACTAAGAAAAAATTGTATGGATTTTTTACTTCCATACAATTTTTTAATTTCTTATATATTGGTATTTTTATTTTTCCCTAATAGGTTAAAACCTACGAGTGCTATAACTGTAAATATTGTCAAAAGGGTTGAAAGTGCTGCTGCTACTCCATAATTTCCTCTTACTACTTCTGTATATATGGCTACTGTCATAGTCTTTGTTTTGACATTTGTAAGAAGTATTGATGTTGAAAGTTCTGATATCAATGTTACAAATGATAAAATAGCACCTGAAATCAAGCCACTTGCCATCATCGGAACTGTGATTTTCAAGAAAGTTTTTAATTTACTTGCTCCAAGACTTATTGCAGCTTCTTCTATAACTATTGGAATTTGTTGTAGGGTTGAACTTGCAGATCTTAGTGTATAAGGCATTCTTCTTATTACAAAAGATATAATGATAATTTGTATTGTTCCTCCCATTGCCATAAATCCACTTCTTCCAAATCCATTTGCAAATGATTTTAAAAGTGATATACCTATTACAACTCCTGGTAATATAAATGGAATCATTGTAAATATATCTATCAAATTTGTAAAGAAATTTTTTCTTCTTACAACAAGATAAGATATTATAAGTGATAATACTATTATTACTAAAAGTGCTATTATTGGAAATACAATAGAATTTATAATTGAATTTCCAAGTCTTGATATAGCTGTTTGATAGCTTTTTAGTGAATATCCATCTATAAATATTTTTCCTGAAGTCTTTTTAAAGGATGTATATGTTAAATATATTTGTGGAAGAATTGATAAAAATACAACAATATACACTAATAAATGAGCAATTATATTTGCTGGTCCCTTTAATTGTTTTTTTGCAACAGGATTTAAGAAATTTGATGAATAAGCTGATTTTTCAGCAATCTTTTTTTGTATTATAAAGACTAAACTTGTAAATATAATAGCAATTACAGCAATAGCTGATGCAAAAGATTGATTTGTACCAACTTCTCCTACAAATTCGTTATATATTAGCACAGGAAATGTTCTATAACCTTCTCCAATAAGCATTGGTGTACCAAAATCAGACATACATCTCATAAAGACCAAAAGAGAACCTGCAAGCAATGATGGAACTATGAGGGGTAAAATTATTTTGAAAAATCTTCTAAGCCCCACACAACCTAAATTCTCACTTGCTTCTATTACGGATGCATCTATATTTTCAAAAGCAGACTTTGCATATAAGAATATTAATGGATAAAGTTGTAGCGAAAACACCAATAATATCCCTTTAAATCCATAAATCTCTGGGATTTTTATAGAAAATACATTTGATAGAAACTCAGTTATAATTCCACTTCTTCCAAGTAGCAATATCCAAGAATATGCCCCTATAAATGGTGCTGACATTGAAGCTATAACTATAATTATATTTAAGGCTGTATTTCCCTTTATCTTATACATACTCATAATATATGCAATTGGTGTTGCTAAAAGTATGGTAGATATTGTAGCTAGACTTGATATTTTCAAAGAGTTTAGGAGGGTTTGAAAATAGTAATTCTTGGAGAAAAATTTATGGAATTCATTGAAAGTAAATCCCTCTCCTTTTACATATACTGAAGATAGAAGCAATCTAATTATCGGATAAACTAAAAATAGCAAAAGTCCAATTAATATAACAATTGTAAAAATCTTCCATATATCTATATTCTTTTCTTTACTTTTCATAACTATCACCTACTAGATTTAGGCTACCATCTTTAGTAAAAACATTAATCTTTTCTTTTTTTATCTCAACAAAAACCTTATTATTTATAGTTTCTGTTTGATTTAGATATGATTCTTCTAAAACATCAATTTCTTCATCATTAGGATTTATCATATGAAAATGTGTATTTGCTCCCAAAAACACATGGTCTATAACCTTACATTCCATACCCTTATCACTTCTTATAAGATCTTCTGGCCTTACAGATAAGATTATCTCACAATCATCTGCTGTATTTAATTTCATATCTAATTTATAATCTTTGCTAATTTCTATTTTTTCATCTTTAGCATTATAGAAGGCTTTAATTTTATTATTTGTGCCTATAAAATTTGCAACAAAAGTATTGATTGGTTTGTGATATATTTCTCTTGCACTTGCACATTGTTGGATAACTCCATCTTTCATTACTGCAATTCTATCAGAAATCGCCATAGCTTCTTCCTGATCGTGTGTTACATATACCGTTGTAATTCCAACCTCTCTTTGAATTCTTCTTATAGTCTCTCTTAACTCTACTCTTAGTTTTGCATCAAGATTTGATAAGGGTTCATCCATGAGTAAAACATCAGGTTTTATTATTATAGCCCTTGCAAGGGCGACTCTTTGTTGTTGACCTCCAGATAAGGCTTGTGGTTTCTTTTCAGCATGTTCTTCTATTTGCATAAGTTTTAACATCTTGTCAGTTTCTTCTTTTATAGTTTGAGAATCTACTTTTCTTTCTCTTAAACCAAACTCGATATTTTTTCTTACTGTCATATTTGGAAATACGGCATAGTTTTGAAAAACCATTCCTATATTTCTTTTAGATGGATCCATATCATTTATTCTTTTGTCCCCAAAATAAAAATCTCCACCTTCTATTGAGTTAAAACCTGCAATCATTCTAAGAAGTGTTGTCTTACCACATCCTGAAGGACCAAGGAGAGTAAAAAACTCTCCATCCTTTATTTCAAGATTGATATGCTTTACAACTTCTCTGTCCCCATATTTTTTTACTGCATCTTTTATTAGAATTTTTGACATAAGCTTATCCTTGTATGTCTGCGAATATTTCTTTATATTTTTCTACTATTTCTTTTTGATGACTTGTGACATATTCATAATCTTCTTGATCAAGTTTTATATCCTTTAAATCTTTCATATAATCATTCATTTCAACATCATCTCTAACTGGTCTATTTGTTGTTTGACTTGCTAGAATTTGTTGTGCTTCTTTTGATGTTATAAAATCAATAAATTTCTTTGCATTTTCTTGGTTAGGTGCATTTTTAACTATAGCTGTAACTGATGGCAAGAAAATTGAACCCTCTTTCATATAAACTATATCAATATTATCAGCACCATCTTTTTTAAGTTGCATAACTGGATCTTCATAAGATAGCCCTACTGCCATCTCCCCATCTGCTACTGTCTTATATACTGATGATGAAGATGATTGGATTTTACCATCTACATTTGTAAATAAATCCTTAACATATTGCCAAGCTTTTTCATCTTCATATCCACCCATTACTTTTAACATATTTGTAAGATGACAAAATGCTGATGAAGATGAAGTAGGATCAGCTGTTGCGATTTTTCCTTTTAATTCAGGATTTAGTAAATCTTCATATCCCTCTATTTTTATATCCTTAACCAAATCTTTATTTATTATAATACAAGAACCATCTAATTTATCAGCGGCTGGTATAAACTCATTGTGTTGATATTCTTTTATAAGTTCACTGTCATTTGTTGAAACATATTCATCAAATAAATCTTTATTTTCATAAAAAAGACTATAAGCTGAACCCCATATTACATCTGCAACAGGTTGAGCCTTTTCTCCTTTTAATTTTGTGAAAAGTTCTCCTGTTCCTGCTTGTTGTAATTCTACATTTATTCCTGTACTTTCTTCAAATGCAGGTATAATTGAACTTACAATTCCCTCAGAATTTGGTGAATATACTACAAGAGTATTGGATGAATTTTCTTTAGTTTGTTTATCATTGCTTACATCCTTATCTCCACTATCATTAGATGAGCATGCTGTTAAGCTTATAGCAAGAGCCAATGATAAAATAGCAAATATTTTCTTCTTCATAATTTCCTCCAATTTTTTTATTATTGTTATTTGTTAATATAATTATATAAAATAAAAATCTCAAAAAGTATACAATCCACCAATAAAAGGTATACTTTTTGAGATAAAAAAACGTTTTTATATCTTTATCATATATTTTTGTTATATTTTCCAGGACTTATACCAACAAATTTTTTAAATACCTTAGAAAAATATTTTTGATTAGAAAATCCACACAAAAAAGCTATATCTATAATCATAAGTTCTGTATTTTCTAATAATTTTATAGCTTCTTTTATCCTTACCCTATTTAAATAGTCATTAAAAGTTATAGAAGTATATTCCTTAAACTTTTTATTTAACATAGATTCACTATAATTAAGTTTCTTTTCTAAATCACTTATTGAAATCTTCTCGCCGTAGTTTTTTTCTATATAAGCTATCATTTCAAGAGCAATATCAGATTTTTTATTTTCATTTTTTTCAATTCTTAATATATCTATATTATCTTCCTGATTTATAAAAGATTTTCTCATTTCATAAATATTTTTGGCAGTTATTAAAGACTTATTCAACTCTTCAATATCTATAGGTTTTAGAAGATAATCTGTAACTCCATACTTTATTGCCTTTTTTGCATAATCAAAATCATTATAACCTGAAACAATTATGGCTGAATATTCATAGTCCAGACTTTCTTTTATCATAGTAAGTCCATCCATCAAGGGCATAGAAATATCTGTAATAACAAGTTCTGGATTGAATTTCTTAATCTTTTCCAATCCTTCCAAGCCATTTTTTGCACTTTCTAAAACCTCCATCCCATATTTAGAAAAGGATGGTAAAATCTCAAGTTTCTTTCTTATAATTTCTTCGTCTTCTACTATTAAAACTCTCATACTTACACCTTAAAGCTAATTCTTACCATTACAAAATTATTTTCTACAAATTCAAGACTTGCATCCTTATATAAGATTTTCAGTCTTTTTAAAGTATTTTCCAATCCATGATGTTTGTCAGATAAAAATGAATTTTCGCTTTTTCTTATGACATTTTCATTTATTCTATCAATTTCATCTTTGGACAAAGCCTTACCCGAATCAATAGTATCAATATAGACTTTATCATCTTTTTTATATATATTTATCCTTATTTTTATAGTATTATCATCTCTAAAGCCGTATTTAAAGCTATTTTCTAATAAAGGCTCTAGAAACAATTTACAAACCATGACCTTGTTTAAATCATCCTCAACATTGATTTTTAAATCCATCCTGTTTTTATATTTAATTTTTTGGATTGCTATATAAAGATTCAAATATTCCAAATCTTCTTCCAAATGCAAAAAACTCAAATTATTTATTGAATATCTCAAAAGTTTGCTCAAATTGCTAATAAGTCTTTGGCACTCATCCCTATCTATATACATTTGATAAGAAATTATATCCAAAGTATTATATAGAAAATGAGGGTTAAATTGACTTTCCATAGTTCTAAATTCAGAAGCTTTTTTCTCATATTTTAAACTGACATTATTGCCTTCAAGCTTTTTGACATTTTCAATCAAAACATTTATATTATCAGCTATATATTTTGTTTCATCATCACTATCAATAATAATTTTATCATTTTCTCCCCTAGATACACCTCTTATAGCCTGGGTTAGGTTGTTAATGGATTTACTGATTTCAAAAGAAATTTTCTTGGTGAAAAATATTATAATAAGAATATAAACAAAAGATACCAAAGATAGGATAAAAAGCACTAAATAAAGCAAGTCTTTAGTAAAAAATTTTTTTTGCACATTATAAACCTTGAATTCTCCAAAATCTCCTTCTCTTTTTAGGTAGGAGTCCTTGAAGTCATTTATGCTATTATTTAAAGAGATGTTGGATAGGTTTCCTCCCTTTGCCAAGACTCTGTTATAAGAGTTGCTTATGATAAAGTTTTTGGAATAATTATTTAATATATTTTCAACACTCGCACAAGATATATCAAGACAAATTGAACCATTTCCAAAATCCTTAATATAAATCAAATTCATCTTTCCCTTATCATAATAGCTATAATACTTTTCCTTATCAAAAGATGAGAGCAAAATTTTTATATATTGGTCTTTTTCCTTAGTCAAAAAATTATTAAAAGAAATTGAATTAGTCCTATTCAACTCTTTATCATAAGCATGGAAAGAAAAATCAAGACCTTCCTTATTTCTCAAACCATAAACTTTCTCTATAAAATCACTATCTTTTTCATTAATAAAATCTAGGATATCATCTTTATTTTTATCAATAAATAAATCATTATCAGCAATTATTTCGTTGAATTTTTTACTTACAAAATCAAATTCTTTCTTATTATTTCTCCTGTCAACCCTCATCAAAATAAAATAATAAATAAGAACAAAAACAATTGAAATCATCAAAAAACTAATAATAAAATATTTAACCAAATTTTTATATATTTTATGTTCAAATTTCATACAAACTCATAAAATCTCGCCTATATAATATTCTTATCCTTTAGATAATAAAAAATACCATCACAATCTACACTTTTACATATATCATAAGAAATATTTTTCAAATCGTCTGAACCATTCGCCATGGCTATTCCATTTACTTCTTCAAACATTTGAAGGTCATTGTTTCCATCTCCAAAGGCGAGAGCCTCCTCTTTTTTGATTTTATAATATTCTAAAATCTTTCTTACTCCAAGTCCCTTTCCCCCGTCTTTAGGAATAATGTCAACAGCCCTATCCCACCAAGCTGCAATCTTTGCACCCCTTGTTCCTAGAAGTGCCCTATCATATTCTTCCTTTCTTATGGGCATATTTAGCTGGTAAATCTTGGTTTTTTGAGCAAAGGATATTAAGTCATCTATAAAATCCGGCTTATGATTTGAAAATCCAAAATACATACTCAAGGCATCATCAAAATAATCTGCCACATATGATTTTTTTCCTGCCATAGCAAGGGGCTTATCCATAGCCTTTGCATTTTCTATAAAATGTAGTACATCCTCATTTGTTAAAGGGTTTGAGAAAATTTCTTCTTTCTCATTAAAGCACAAAGAGCCATTAAAGCTTAAAAATGAATCAAAATCAACCCCTTCAAAGACAGGAATTTGAACAGGAGCTCTTCCTGTAGCAATACAAATATGAATCCCCTTATCTTTTAAGGAATTTAAGGCAATCTTTGTCTTTTCGCTTATACTATCCTTATCTAGGGAAATTAAGGTTCCGTCTATATCAAAAAATATTATCTTTATATCTGTCATTTATTCTCCTAATAGTTTCTCTTTTATTTATAATAT
>NZ_JAXDSU010000066.1:0-19997 GCF_034090325.1 Anaerococcus porci | reverse complement strand
ATATGAACAATGACACAACAGGTCTACTAAGTGATGACTTTGACTATATGATTGATGACATGAAAGAACAAGGTAAGATTGTTGAAAATGTCAGTGATATTGAAGCAAAAGATGATCTTATAAATCTTGTCGGTAATATAGCTGGTCAAGTAGAAAATCTTGAAAGGGAGAATGCTAATGGAGAAAAGTTCAAAGTAAGTAATTTTTCTCTTGTTTCAAAAGATAACGATGGGAATAAAGTTTATACCAATTGTTCAGCCTATGGAGATAAGACAAAAGATTTAGAAAACCTAAAACAAGGAGATTTTGTTAAAATATTTGGACAAGTAAAAACAAGCATTGATAACAATGGAAAGGAACATAAAAATGTTCGTATTTTGTCTTCTAAGCTCTTAAAAGCAAAAGAACAAGTAAAGAGTCAAGACAAGGATAAAAAGTCCATATTAGGGCAAATAAAAAGCTTTAAGACAGATGATAAAGCTAAGTCAAATAAGAAAGACCATAGCAAAGGTGCAGAGAGGTAAATATCGGCAGTCTTAGGACTGCCTTTATTTTTTTGTTTAGTTTAACGCAGTAAATCATATAATTGAAAGGAATCTGTGTTCTATGTTATAATTAAGTAGTTAATCTATACCTTTAGAAAGGTAAAATATAGAATTGGAGAATGATATGGGATTTTCATATAATAAATTATGGAAGTTATTAATAGATAAAGATATGAAAAAAATGGACTTACAAGAAATAGCTAATATTTCTCCGGCTACAATAGCAAAAATGGGGAAAGGTGAGTTTGTAAGTGTGGAAACATTATACAGGAATTGTAAAGCACTTAATGTAAATTTTGGTGATATTGTATCAATTGTGTGAATATAATTATTCTAAAAAATTGCAGTAAATAGTGATTGTTAGGAAGTTATTATGAAAAATAATATAAGATTACTTGTTATTGAGGATAACGAAGAAATAATTGATTTAATTAAGCTATATAAGCCAGATAACTTTTTTATGAAAGAGGCAAAAAATGGAAAGGAGGGACTAAAAGAATTTTCAAAAGAAATATTTGATATTGTAGTATTAGATCTCATGTTACCTATAGTAGATGGTTATGAAGTTTTAGAAAAAATTCGAGAAAAAAGTAATATCCCGATTATAATATTGTCTTCTAAAAATTTAGATTTTGAAATTATTTTAGGACTTGATAAAGGTGCTGACGATTATATTGTAAAACCATTTAATCCGATGGAACTTTTTGCTCGAGTTAATGCTTTGCTAAGGAGACTAAGTTTTTCAGAAAAAGATAATAAAAAAATTGCTTGTGACAATTTAGAATTAAATAGGGACTCTTGTGAAGTTTTGAAAAATAGAAAAAAGATAGATTTAACTGGTCAAGAATTTAAATTACTCGAATTTTTTATGGTAAACAAAAATATAGTTTTTACGAAAAATATAATCATGGAAAGAGTTTGGGAAAATGACTATTATGATGAAAATGTTGTGTCAGTCTATATAAGTCGCATTCGAGAAAAAATAGGAAAAAATTCAGATGGAGAAAACTATATTGTAACAATTCGAGGATTGGGGTATAAATTCGATGGTTAAGTTTAGAGGAGAGATTAAGTTTAATAGGTTTTTATTTTTGAACTTAATAATAATAGTGTCGATTGTATATGGATACTACATTATTTCATCAATTACCTTAGATTCAATAGGAAGTAATATTTTTTCAAAAGTAGCAAACCAGTATTCAGCAGACTATATTTTTGATAATAATAGGGTAGACAAAGAGAATCTAAATAAAATAAGAGGCATAGATGGATGGATTTTTATTATTAACGAAGACTTAAGTTTAGATTATACCTCTAATGATATAGCCCCAAATAATTATAATTTTAAAGATATTATAAACCTAAACAAAGGTATTTATGAATACAATGGGAAAAAGTATTTTGGATCTGTAAAAAGTCTAACTAATAATAAATACGGAGTTGTGGTAGTGCCTTCTAAATATATCAAGAATCAAATTTTACTTACCCCTCAAAAACAAAATCTTAATCTTTTTATTTTATTTTTTGTAATAAGAATTTTGATTTTTATATTAGGGACTTTTATTGTATTGTTTTTGTTTTCAAGATTACTATTCGATAGATTGCATAAACCATTAGAAGAATTAGAATACGGATTTTCAAAATTAAAAGAAGAGAAATATTCTTTTATTGAAGATTCGAATAATAGAATAAAAATTACTGAATTTTCTTATATTAGAGATGCATTTAATTCAACGGTTGAATCTTTAAGAGAACTGAAAAATGAAAGGATAGAGAATAAAGCTAGAAGAATGCAATTATTTGTTGACATAAGACATGATCTAAAAACTCCTATAACAGTGATTAAGGGGTTTTCTGAAGCGCTGATTAATAAGAAAATAGCAGAAAGAGATTTAAATAAGTACTTAAAAGCTATAAATAAAAATGCAATTATTATTGATTCATTATTAAATCAGATGTCAGAAATAATTGAGTATGAAGACTATAAGTATAAGTTAAATCTTGAAATTATAGATATTTGTGAATATATGAGACAGTCAATTATAGATTTTCTACCCGTTTTTGAACAACATAATATAGAGACAGAAATAAAAATACCAGAGGAACAATTATTTGTAGAAATTGATAAGAATATTTTTAATAGAGCTATAAAAAATCTAATGCAGAATTTAGTGGATCATAATATGGCGGGTAGAAAAGCATACTTTGAAATAAAGTGTTGTAGTAATAAAATATTAGTGATAATTGGAGACACAGGATGTAAAATAAATGAAAAAATAGCTCAAAATATATTTGATCCATTTGTAACCGATGATAGTTCCAGAAACAGTGCGAATAAAAATAAAGGCTTAGGTTTAGCTATTACAAAGAAGATTGTTGAGTTACATCAGGGAAGAATATACTTAACTCAGCAGAACACTAATAGTTACACTAAATACTTTACAATTGAGCTAGAAATATATAATTATGATAAACAAACGGTTAAAGATTAGAGTTAGTAACCTATCTATGATATGTCCTTACCTTACTGATGATTCATGAAAGGAGGGACATATCAGGTTGCTAGCTCTGTTTTTTTAAAGAATATTTATGTTAAAGTAAAGCAGATTTAATCTAATGTAAGGTTGCTGTTATATAAGAGAAATAATTAACTGATATTATATAGATATCAAAGAAATGGAGGTGAATTAAATGTTATTCAGAAGCAAAAAAGCTTTAGCACCAGGTTGTATTAGCGTTGGTCCTTTTGGTGTATGTATAAGCTATGGAAAGAATTGGTAAACATTATAACTCAGCAATTATATAACATTGAAAAATAATTGCTAAAAATTACTTAGTGGTTGCTATATGGATAATAAATCATTTCCAATATCAGTTATTAATTATTAAGGTCTAAGGTCAATCTTTATTTATGATTTGAGACTTCGAGATCATAGAGTGATTTCTAACTATATAGTTAATTCGTGATTATTGAATTCGATTTATTATTTGTAGCAACCTTTTTAATTTATTTGTGGGAGAAAATATGAATAAAAATGTAAAAATATTTAATGTTAATGGAATTAATATTATTGGAAACTTTAATAACGGTGCGGTTATTGGGCTTGAAGAAGATGCGCTAGATTATTTAGAAAAAGGTTCTCCATATAATAAGGATAAAGCATTAGAATTAGAAAGAGCGTTATTAGAATTAGGTTATTACGATGAGACCGATTTTCGAGTGGACTCTGCTTATTTACATGTTAATGATAGATGTAATCTACATTGTATCGGATGTTATTCTTATGTTGAAAATAGAAATAACAAGACGGAGTTAACCTATGAAGAAATCTGCAATATACTTAAAAAATTAAAGGAATCAGGTGTTAAAGGGATTGTAATATCTGGAGGGGAACCATTTTTAAGGGATGACATGGGTAAGATTTGTAGATATATAAAAGAAGAACTAAGAATAGAGAAACTGTGTACCATAACAAATGGAACTTTAGATATTGATAGGTATGCTTCAGCGATAGACTATATAGATGAATTTAATATTTCTATTGATGGATATAATGAACAAGTGCAATATATTAGGGATAAGGGGATAATGTCTTTAGTTCTCTCAAATATAAAGAGAATAAAAGAATTAACACCAAATATTAATTTGATAGTAACTTTACATAAGAAAAACTATAATGAAATGGGGAAATATAATGAACTTGCAGAAGAATTAGGTGTAAGTTATTCTTTCAGTATTTTTACAAACGAATTTGGAGATGAGGTGTTCAAAGATTATATTCTAGGAGATGATGATCTAGTAAAAATAGAAAAGATACTTATGGATTTAAATGTAAATACTAAAATATCGGACACACCAATAGGGACTTTTGGCATTAATTGTAGAAAAAGCTGTGAAGCTGGTAAGAAACTTATAAGCATAGATTCAAAAGGAGATATTTATCCATGTCATATGTTGCATTCTAGCAGATTCAAATTAGGAAATGCTTTAGAGACAAAAAATATTAAAGAATTACTAAAAAGTCCAAACAATATGTTCTTAGGAATTGAAGTTAGCAAAATAAATAATTGTAAAGAGTGCGAATACAAATATCTATGTGGTGGAGGATGTAGAGGAAGAAGTTTTCTTAAGTATGACAGTATACAAGAAAAAGACGCATATTGTGCATTAAATTATAGATATTTTAAAAATTTAATCGAAAATATAATTTAATTAGGGGGGGAAGAATGTGTTTATTAAAGATAGATTCTCTAACTAAAAATTATGGGGATAAAAAAGGTCTATTTAATTTTTCAATGGAATTAAATAGTGGAGATATTGTTGGTCTCATTGGAGTTAATGGAGCGGGTAAGACTACTTTATTAAATATGATATCAGGAAATATTATACCAGATTCTGGAGAACTTTTTTATAAAGAGAATAAAATGGAAATAGACTCTTCATATAGAAAAAATTTTGGAATTTCAGTTAATCCAGGATTCTATGATTATATGAATACTTATGAGAATTTAAGATCAATATTATTTCTCAATGAAGAAAAAGATAAAAACGAAATAGACGAAAAGATAAGAAATGTTTTAAATGTAGTTGGTCTTAATAATGTAGAAGGAAAAAAGATAAAGGAATTTTCCTTCGGAATGAAACAAAGACTTGGTTTTGCACAAGCGATTTTGAATACAAAATCTATAATGCTTTTAGATGAGCCATTTGTTGGACTTGATATTAATGGAAGATCAATGGTTAAGGAATACATAAAAAAAATGGTTAAAAACAAAAATTTAGCTGTTATTTTTTCAGACCATAATTTAGATGAAGTTAAATCACTTTGCAATAGACTTATAGTAATAAGAGGAGGAGAAAAAATATATGATGGGGATTTAGACATTAAGAGTTCAGTATTGATTAAGGTTAAAAGTACAATTGATTTGGATGAAAACTATGTAGAGATTCTAGATGATTTTACTGTAAAAATATCAAACCAAAATTTAAATAAAAAACTTGAATATATAGCTAAATTGACTGAAATTACAAAAATAGAAAGAATAATAAATCCGTTAGAAAAAATGTTAGAGGTGAGAACAGATGCTAAAAATAATAAAATTTGAATTAATTAAACAGTTAAAAAGAAAAGAAAACTTTATTCTTCTTTTTATGTTTTTAATTCCACTACTTTATTCTATTGGTGTTTATAACAACTCAAGTGTTATAACTTACAATAGCAATGAAGCAGTGAATGGGTTAGCTTTTGCAAATAGTATGTATGTTTTCGTTTATATGGTGTTTGTGTTTTATTTGATTTTAGCTATAAATAGTTCTAACATATTGAGAGGAGAGATAGACAACGGTAGTACTTCAATTATGTTAACAAGAATAAATAATAGAAAGAAGATTTATAATGCAAAACTATATGAACAAATTATTTATTGGGCGATAGTGACAATTCTGTTCATTCTATTTTCAATAATTTGCTACTATATTTTTGTTTCAAGATTAGATATATCTGATGGTAGACTAATAGGAACAAATTGGGCTAACGAGTTATTAGCAATTATCGCTATTTATTCATCATATATTTTCGTGATAAGCATGGTTCAAAGTATGAGTATGTATTTTAAATCTTATGTTTCCATAGGGATATTTATTGTAGTTTGGATAATATTGTTATATTTTAAAGAGTTTCCTGGTGTTAAAATCATTTCGCCAATATACTATCTTGAAAATCTAATAGATTCTGGGAGATTTTTAGATTTTATTAAGTTTATGATTATAAACTGGGGTCTGGTTATTATTTTTTCATTTATCGGAAGTAGAAAATTCACAAGGAGTGACATATAAATGCTTGAAAAAATTAAAAAACTTGATTTAAGTCGTTTTATATTTTTGAGTATTTTACCACAAATTTTAGTGTTTGCAATTAGCTTAGTTTTTATAGCTTTAGATTTGCAGTTTGATAAGTATGGCGTTATACAAACTTTTCTAATATTACCATTATCCTTTGTAATACTACCATACTTATTTTTGGTAAAATCAGGAGAAGAAATAAGCTTGAAGAACATCGGAATTAGAAATTTTAGTTCTAAAACAATATGTATTTTTTCTTTATTAATAATATTGATAACTGCTGTCATATATGGTTTAGGAAAATGGGATTACTCGATTATATTTTTTGCACTGCAAACATTAGTGGTATCAATATCTGAAGAATTATGGGCTAGGGGTATGCTTATTAATGAGTTAAAAAAAAGTAAGTTTTCTCAAATTATTTGTGTTTTAGTCTCAAGCCTAATATTTGCATTTATAACACATCAAAATCGACCTGTATATGAAAACCTAACCAATAGATTTCCTTTTGCTATTATTATGGGGTTAATATATTATAGGACTCAAAAAATTGAGTTGCCGATTTTAATACATTTTGCAAACAATATGATAGGAGGTATTTAATGTCAAAGATTATTAGGAAAAACTTGATGGGATCTTTACTTGTAAATGTTACAATGATAATTATTTTATCTATGCTAAAAGAAAAGTTAGAAGTAATTAGTTTTATGCTGATTGTGATAAGCCCAGTTTTATTTAGTATAATAATGTGTTATTTTCTAAATAAGGGCTATAGCATTAATCAAAAAGATAAGACTAAGGTAAATGTACTATACTTTTTTATGAATTTTATATTCTATGTATTCCTTTTTATAATGTTACGAGATGGCACAATAATTAATGATATAGTTTCAAAAGCACAAACGTTACAAACAGAATATATAACAGTTTCAAAAAATTCGAACTTTTTACTATCATTTGTTATTTTTCTCGTATTATCATATGTTGGTCATAAATTAGTGCTTGATAGAATTAGAGATGAGTAACTATGAAATTATATAAAGGAAAAGGAAAAATAATAATTCTAATTATATTACAGGTTATTTATTCTTTATTAAATTCTGGGTTTGCTATCTCAATAAAAAATATTACAGATTCAATAACGATAGGAAATTATGATGTATTTAAAAATAATATTATTAAAACAACTACTTCTGTTGCACTGTTAATATTTGTATTGCTAATATCTATAGTGCTAAAAAATAGTATTTCATCAGAATATATGAAAACTATTAGATTTAACGCATTAAAATATTTTTATAATACTAATACTATAGAGGTTAATGAAGAGGATAAATCTGAATTTTTTAGTTTTTTAACAAATCAATTAGACGTACTAGAAGAATCATATATTAAAATAAGGTTAGAAATCATTAGTGACTTAATATTGTTGATAATTTCTACAATAACAATAATTTATTTTAATGTATTATTTTTACCTCTTGTATTAATAATTGGACTAATATTATGTATCGCACCACTTATTTTAAAAAAATGGATTAATAAAGAAAGTGAATATAGGATTAAAAACTATGAAAAGTACATGTCTATTAGTAAAAACTATATAGATTTGTTTTATTTAATAAAATCCTTTAATATCATGGATAAAATATTGACTAATTTTAAATTAGTAGTTGATAATTCTGCGGAATCAAAAAAACGTTTAGAAAATAAGATTGGGATGGCTAATGGAGCTATATCATTCTTGAATTTAATTGTAACATTAATTATATATATATTAGGAGGGTATCTAGTTTTTGAAAAAACTATAAGCATTGGAATGCTGATAGCAGTAGCTCAACTTATGGCGAATGTAACTTTTCCTTTAACTAATATTATATCGGCAATAAATGAAATAAATTCATCTAAGCCTATTAGAGAGTCTTATAACGCTTTGTTGAATAATGGAAATAATGCTAAATCGAATATAAAAAAAGATATATTTCCAATAAAACTACAAAATATTTCATTTTCTAGCGAAGATAAAAACATATTAGATAAAGTGAATTTAAAGATAGATAAGGGTAAAAATTATTTGCTTTTAGGATCTAATGGATCAGGTAAAAGTACATTGGCTAAGATAATATCTGGAATTATAGATAACTATAAAGGGGAAATAATTAGTGGAAATAGTTGCCATTTATCAGAAATAATATATATATCTAAAGATAATCAGATATTTGATGATACAGTTAAAAATAATTTAGGATTATATGGACATTTTAAAATTGATGAGTCATACATAAAATTGTTTAATTTGAAAGATGACTTTTTAAAGAAAAATGCTAATGATTTGTCGGATGGTGAAAAACAAAAATTGATATATCTCAGAAGTTTAAAAGCAAATAAACAATTGATGATATATGATGAACCTGATTCATCCTTAGATGATCAATCAAGAAAAAGTATCATAAACGATATATTAGATAATGGGTTGACAAATATAGTGATATCACATCATCTATTTAGAATTATAGACAAATTTGATGAAATTTGGTCTGTAGAAAATGGCTGTATAAGGATATACAATAGTAGCTCTGAATTTTTAAATAAACAAAACATCCTATAAATATATTAGTGATAATTGACTTCCCTTAATTTGGAAGTCTTTTTTATTTGATAATTTTAAATTCTTATAATACATAAGGAATAGAATAAATACTTACTCAAAACTGCTCCATTTGTCCTAAGTAATATAGAGGAAAGAAAACTAAGGTTAAAAATATACCTAATTTCTTTGCCTGTGATATAGGAGGTGATTTTGGGAGAATGATTGAGGGTTACAAAAAGGAATGTAAGAATTCAATTATTTAAGATGGAATAGCGTTAAAAGGAGATTACAGTTTTGATGAACTAAAAACATGGTTAGATAGTAATTTATGAATCCCAGTTTATTAAACTCAAATAACCAAATAAAAGATACAAGATACAATCCACGAAGCAGTAAATGAAATCGGTTTACTGTTTTTTATTGCTCAAAATCAAAAAGAAAGGACAAAGAAAATAAAAAACATAGAAAAAAATTTTAATGAAAGAAGAAATCAAGCAGATACAAAACAAAAGAAAAAACTTATCAGTCAGCAGAAAAAGGAAGCACGAAAAAAGAGAGATAGACGGCTTTATGAAAAAGGAGGAAATTATGGAATACAAAGATATTAGAGAAAACTTAGAAGAAATGATGAATGATAATTACAAGGATTTTATAAAAGCACTTGTGAGCATAGAAAAAGGTGTTAATGATGAAAAGGCACTTGAAGAAGTCTATATTTTATATATGAACAATGACACAACAGGTCTACTAAGTGATGACTTTGACTATATGATAGATGATATGAAAGAACAAGGTAAGATTTTTGAAAATATCAGTGATATTGAAGAGAAAGACGACCTTATAAATCTTGTGGGTAATATAGTTGGCAAAGTAGAAAATCTTGAAAGAGAAAATGCAAATGGAGAAAAATTCAAGATAAGCAATTTCTCAATTGTTTCTAAAGATGACGATGGTAATAAAATTTATACCAATTGTTCAGCCTATGAAGATAAGACAAAAGATTTAGAGAAACTAAAACAAGGAGATTTTGTTAAAATCTTCGGACAAGTAAAAACAAGTATTTATAACAACGGAAAAGAACATCAGAATGTGCGTATTTTATCTACTAAACTTTTAAAATCAAGAGAACAATTAAAGGGACAAAATAAAGAAAAGAAATCTATACTAGGACAAATAAATGATTTAAAAAGTAAAGAAAAGAAAAAGATAAAAAGGACAGAACATTTTAAAGAAGATGAGAGATAGAAGTTAAACTAAAACTTACTAGATTTAATCTTTGGTAAAGATCAAGAAAATTGAGTGTGTAGTTTTGTGTAGAATAAATTATTCACAAAAGTTAGCTGAAAATTATTTTTGAATATCATATTATAATTATAAGATTCTATGATAGAAATCTTTAATATATGTTCAATGTATGAATATATAGCATCTAATTTTGTATACAAATAGAAAAATATATTTAAGGAGGATTTGATTATGAGTAAAAAAAATCATGAGGGTAAAAAAATTAATAAGTCGGAGGATAAAAAGAAAAACACAAAAGAGCTGGAATGTAAAAAAATTGTTCCTGAAGTGGAATCAATTCCGGTCACATCTCTTCAATGGAACAGAACAAGTCCATTTTAAAAGAATTAGTTAATTAAATAACATTTTGAGCAAGATATGTTATATATAAATATTAAAACTTATTCATATCTTGCTCATATTATTATGAAAGGATAATTTATGTTTGAATTTCCAATTCAGGTAGATATTGATATTACTGAAAATTGTAATTTCAACTGTCAATATTGTTCAGCTGCTAATAGAAAAAATATAAAAGATGAATTAACAATAAACCAATTTAAACAGATTATAGATGAATTATATAATATGGGGACATATTCATTTAATTTTGCAGGTGGTGAACCACTGTTAAAAGAAGGAATATACGATTTGATAGAATATACTCTAAAGAAACCATTTATAGATTTGACTTTAGTAACCAATGGATCTTTATTAGATTCGAGATTATTCCGCATAGCAATGAATACGTCATTTCATCTAGTAATAAGTATTGATAGTTTTATTAATAGCGTAAATGATATATATAGAGAGAGCACTGATAAAGTGATTAAAAACATAAAAATACTAAAAAATAATGAAATACCATTTTCGATAGCACAAGTATTAACGAAAAAGAATATTGATTTTTTTGAAAAAAATGTTAATATTTTGAAAAATAACGGAATAGAAGATGTGCTTATAATAAAATATGTTTCTTTGTTACATAAAGATCATACAGACGACAATGAAATTCCATATGAACAATGGAAAAATTTCATTGAAAAAATAACAGCGTTAAAGTTAGAAGGTAAAATAAGAAACTATAAATTATCTGTCTCTTGTCCATGGGAGATATATCTTCCAATGCTAAATTTAGGTTACAGCTTATCAGATGTTAGCGAAATATGGGGATATTCTTCTCCTCTTATGTTTTATCCATATAGCAATTCATATAATACAGGCTGTCATGCAGGTATTACATCTTGTAATATTATATCGAATGGAGATGTATATCCATGTGTTATTTCTGGAGAAAATAAGAAACTTTTGTGTGGTAATATTATTAAAGATGATTTTAAATCAATTTGGAAAAATTCAAAAGTTTTAAATAAATTGAGAAATATAAAAATGAAAGATATAAGCGAGGTATGTGAAAAATGTAAATATGTAACATTATGTGGTGGTGGTTGCAGGATAAGATCTTTTTATAAAGATGAATATTCTTTAACTTCTAGAGACTTTTCATGTCCATATTTTATGGAGGGAATAGTGAAATGAAAATTTTTGAAATAGATGATATGCAATATCGAATAGATACTACTGATAGCGGAGCAATAATTTTCTTAAATAGAAAACTAGTTAGTATTAATAAGCCGGTATACGAATTTATTATTAATTACATATATTATGGTCTAGCTAAGGCAGAAGAATTGTTAAAAATAAATTATTCACTAAAAGAAAAAGATAAAAAAGAATTTATAGAAAACATGATTAAGCTATTTACTAAAGAAAATATATTTAGTGGATTAGTAAGAGAATATAATGAATGTAGGTGATCTTGTTGAATATCTTAGTAATTACTCCGTTTAGAAAGGGAAAGTTAATAGAGAGTGTTGTGTCTAATATAATGAATTATGAAGTTGTCAACACTGCACCTTTGCAATTATGCACATATTTAAAATCTCAAGGACATGATGTCGAATATATATCTATGCAGAATATTTTTAGATCATATAAAGATGAAGATTATGAAAGACTGAAATTAATCATTCATAGTTGTAAATTCGATGTTCTAGTTTTCCATACTGATTATTATATGAATAATACTAATACTGCAACAATATTTTCTATTAAATTGATTAGTGATATTGTAAAGAAAATGGATAAAAATAAAAGAATTATTTATTGTGGAAAGTTAACAGAAATGTTAGAAGATGAGTTGTTACAATTACTACCAAATATCGATATTGCTATAAGAGGAGAATCAGAGTTAGTAATAAATTCTTTTATAGAAGAAAAAAATATTAATTTTGATAACTATAAAAAATTTAATGGATGTCTATTAAATATAGATAAAAAGATTGTTAATAGGAGAGGGGCTAATTATATAGATGATTATAATAAATTGCCAGCTATTGATTTTAGTTTTTTAGATAAAACTATATATTTAATTGAGAAGTATATAATGAAAGTTACTAAATTACCAATTTCAATAAGAACATCATATGGTTGCCCGTATGCTTGTAATTTTTGTAAAAACACCAAGGATTGGAACAAATATAGAGTTAAATCTAGTCTTATTATAAGAAAAGAAATAGAAAATTTGAAAAGGTCGTGTAATGGAAAATTAGAACTTGTATTTTTATCCGATGAATTGTTTACTCTTAATAAGAAACATGTAATAGAAGTATGTAAGGTTTTGGAAGACAATGAAATAATTCTAAATGGTTTGTTTTCTCATTTAAATAATTTGAATGAAGAAATGATAAAATATATTTCAAGAATAAGTAGAAGTATACTTATAGGACTTGAGTCATGTAATAATACAGCAATAAAATATGCAGATAAAAATATTAATATAAACAATATATTTAAATTGGCAAAACTAGTAAAAGAAAATAAAATGGCTATTGGATTAGAATGGATAATTGGATTACCTGGTATAACGATAGAAGATGAATTAAGAGATTTAAATGCTATGTATATATTTATAGCTAATAATATTGTTGATTTCATAGAACCATATATTTTAGTCCCCCATCCAAATACTGAGTTTTGCAAAAACAATTTAAAGTATAATATTGAAATTACTAATTGTTATGAGGAAATGTTAGAAGAGGGAGGAATTCCCCAAATATCATATAATGAATTAAATAGAAAACAAATATATGTATTGTATTTAATCAGTAATATTGTTATAAGTGAGGCTTATAAAGCACAAGGGCATATAAAAGATAAAATGATTCAAGGGGATATGAATATTAAAGAGTTTAAGAAAATAATGGAGTTATTCAATGAGTAGAACAAAAATCGAATTATCAACATATGTAGTTATCAATGCTTTGCAAAAAATTGCAGATTTGTTAGCTAATTCAGTAATAACCATATTCTTGCTTTCTAAAAACATATCATATGTTAAAATTGGTATCCTTTGGAGTGTATATTTGAGTAGCTTAATGATATTTGATTTGTCAAGTGGGGCAATAGCAGATTTAATAGGTAGAAGAAAAACTTATGTTGTAGGCGTTATTTTAAGTATTTTATCCTATATTTTGTTAATTCTTGGATATTCATTCAACATATTAGTTATTTCATATGTGACAAAAGGGCTTGGTGCTGCACTTATGAGTGGATGTTTACCAGCTTGGTTAGGTTCTAAGTATGAAAGTTCAATTTTTAAAAATTATACAGGAAAGACTAAATTGATAGAAGTAATACTTACTCTACCTATTATAACTTTCATAATAATGTTGAATATAAATGAATCTTTTTTTGTATTGTATATTGTAATATTTATTCAAATTATTATTGCACTCTTATCTACTATATTTATGAGAGACAATAAAGGAGAAGTGGATTCTATATTTAAATTAACTGTAAGTGGAGTGAAGGATGTTTTTACCAACTACAATTTGATTATAAGTTTGATGATGTCAATTTTTTCTTTTGTGGCATTTTCTGCTTTTAATCTAATTTGGCAACCTTATGGTTCAGAATTAGGAATAGCTATTAAATATTTTCCAATATTAAATGGTATATATATTAGTATATCTTCTATTATTAGCTATTTGACAAGTAAATTAAATTTAAAAAGCATTATCCTAAATAATTTGTCGATGATATTATATTTATTAAGCTTTTCTATGATGATTTTATTGTCAAATCACAAATCTTTTATTGCTCTTATGTTATTTATGTGTTTATTTGCGTTTGCTTCTGGAATTTCATTTATATCAATTTCTTGTGGAATAAATGAAAATTCTACCAATAGAAATAAAGCTACTGTATTTTCGGTTGTATCTTCAGTTTCATCTCTATCTGCAGTTGTATTCCAACCTTTAGTAGCTTATTGGATGGGAAAAAATGTAAAGATGTTTTTTATGAAAATTTCATTATTATTGCTGATATTATTTATTGTATGTAACTTTTATTTTAGAATATTTAATACCAAGAAAGGAGAACACGTATAATGGACTGCTATGTAATGGGTATTAATATGTCAAATCATGACAGATCTGTAGCGATATGTAAAAATGGCGAAATCTTGACTGCTATAGCAGAGGAACGATTAGATAGGAGAAAACACTCCGATGGTTTTTATGCTAGAAATCCAAAAGATATAGTTTTACCACCATTAAAAGCCATCAATTATTGCTTATCCAGTATAAATATTTCTATTGATGATTTAGATAGCATTGTAGTAGGAAAATCCATAAACAATTGTATTGAAACAGCTATTAATTATATACCTATTAAAAATAAGAATAAAATTGTGGAATTATCAAATCCTTATCATCATTTGACTCATGCCGCAAGTGCTGTTTATAGTTCAGGCATGGATAATGGTTATGCTATTGTAATTGATGAGCAGGGAGATTGGATTAGTCAGTATAAATTCGAGAGCATAAGCTTATATAAAATTAAAGATAATAAAATAACAGAAATAGATAAGCAATTTGGGGATTATGATAATATTAGTCTCGGAATGTTCTATGATATTATAAGTTATTGTTTAGGCTTTTCTGATTCAGGTATACCTGCTGCAGGCAAAACTATGGGTTTATCTGCATATGGAAATGATATAAGGTATAATAAGAGATTCTTTAAAATCGAAAAAGGAGATATTAGATTTCTATTTGATAATTTTATTGAATTTCTCTATGAATATAAATTAATCAATAAAAGAATTAAGAGAACTGATTTACCTAAGAAAGTAGAAAAAACAACAATAATTACTGAAATTGCTAAATATATAAGACCAATAAATTGGCAAATGGATAGAGCAAAAAAAGTAGCTTCTATAGCTCAATCAGAGTTAGAAAAGAGTGTCCTTGAATATTTGAAATTTCATTTAAAAAATATATCAAATGAAATAGATTTATGTTCTTCTGGAGGAGTTTTTTTAAACACTAACTTAAATACAGCAATTTTATCTATGGATAATATAAGAAAATATTATCCGTTTCCCGCTTCTACTGATGATGGATGTTCAATAGGTATGGCATATTTAGGATCATTATCTAAAAATATAAAAGCTATACCATTAAAGTCAATATATTTGGGTAAAAAGCATGATAAAGAAGAAATTTTATCGGTTTTAGATGATAATCAAATCGAATATGAATTTTTTGACAATCCAGAAAAAGAAATAGCAAAATACTTGAACGAAGGAATGATAATAGGAATATATCAGGGGAAATCAGAATTTGGACCTAGAGCTTTAGGAAATAGGAGTATAATTGCAAAGCCAGATTCAATAAAAATTAGAGATAGACTTAATCTTAACATAAAGCATAGAGAACCATTTAGACCATTGGCACCAATTGTTCAATCTGACTGTGTTGAAAAGTATTTTGAAGGTGTTAAAGATTCTCCATATATGCTTTTTGTATCTAAAGTAATAGATAGTAGATTAATTGGAATTACTCATTATGATAATACAGCAAGAATTCAAACAGTCACGCGTTCACAGAATCAATTTATGTATAATTTATTATCAGAATATTCAAAAGTATCAGATCTTAATGTTTGTATAAATACATCATTTAATGTGAATAATGAACCAATTGTAGAAACACCTTTGGATGCAATTAATAATTTTATTTTATCAGATATGGATATTTTATTGATGAATAACTTTATAATCAAACGTAAAAATTTAGATATAAAATACATTATCAACAAGAGAAAAGATATTATGATTAATAATAAAGAAGGGGTGTTTAAGATATTGAAATGGCATACTAAAAATCATGATTATTCGAGTGCCAAAGTTTATTTCGAGCTTTTAAAAGATACATATTTGTTTAATACATTGACAGAAGATGAATATATAGATTTTCTTATAATAGCAATTAACATATATAATCATTACAATAAAAAAATAATGAATGAATATATAGAAAAGCTATTAAAATTGAATTATCCAAAAATAAACTTTTCTGATTTTTATAAATTTAGATATTTTGATGACTATAGACAAGATAAATCACATATCAAACATATTACAAAGAGTATGAAAAAAATTGAACAAGAAGGAATAATAAAGTATTTAGAAGAATTATGCAAGTAATAGTGAAAATAACAAGATATCAAATTACTAAAATGTTTAACACTCCAATAAAATCCTTAAAGAATGAATTTAAATTAAGATATTTATTTAACGGATTAAGTTATACTGAACAAGATAGGAATTACTATGAAAAGGGGTTTGACTATAAAAATAAACAATTTTATGAAAATATGTTGAATAATAAATTTGATTTTATTAAAATTGATCATAATATGTTAAATTTATCTAATTTTAAATTTTATATACAAGTGATTGAACAATTTTGTAAAAAATATAATATTGAATATTATTTAAAGTGGGAAATAGTAAATAAGAAATTAACTAATTCCCAAAAGTCAATTTCGATTCTAGATGGTCATATTGATTTAGCATTACATATTTTAAATAATTCAGTTAATGAAGTAATATATTTTTATGTTGATAATTTCAATCAATTAATTGAAAAAATGTTTTATTTTAGAGGGAAATTACAGTTTATATCTGAATTTTCCCCGGTTAAGAATATGAATTTAAAAGGGGAGAATGTATTACTTTCAGAGCTGGCAAGTGGAATTTTTATACATGAAGTAGTTGGTCATTTATCAGAATCTGATCTATTAGTTGGTAAACAAAATTTAATAAATGATTTAATTAATAAAAAGATAAATAATGAGCTAACAGTAATAGATGATGGCAGTATAATGAGTTCTGGCTGGACTCCTGTTGATGATGAATTAACTAATTCTGAAAAAACAACATTGATAAAGTCTGGAAAATGGCATAAATTTCTTCATTCTAATTATACATCTGAGATATTTAACACACATAGTACTGGAAATTGTAGGATTTCATATCCGGAATTTAAACCTCAAGTAAGGATGACTAATTTGGTAATTGACAAAGGTAGTACAGACTTAGACTTATTATTAAAAAAGAATGATAAATTTATTTTTATAGATAGCTTTTCAACTTGCTATGGTTTTAGAAAGATTCATATTGTTCCTAACCGATCTTATTATTATCAAAATGGTAATTTAGAACCAGTAAGAATAAATGAATTAATTATCGATGCCTATGATATTTTAGGAAAAATTATATATGTAGGAAATAAAGATGATATTATTCAAAGTACATTAACTGGTTGTAAAAAATTCTCAAAGAGTATACTTCCTGTTAGTATCAGATCTCCTAAGTTATTCTTTGAGAGCTTTATATCTTGATATTTATAGATTTTTTATTTCATATTTATGAATTTGTAAAACATAGTTTTATAGAATTTAGCGTGCCTATTTTTTAGTAATGTCCGAAAGTTTGTGTAAATTAATAAGCTGCAATATTTAAATTATTTATTTTAACATAAGTATTATCAAAACTATCATAATTTATAATAATATAAATAATTAGATGATCTAAAGTTCGACATTAATATGAAATTAAGATAAAAATATCCAAAGAAATAAAATATTAAAACTACTAATTTATGATAAGATTTAGTTTATAATAGTATTAGGTAAGCTTAAACAAATACAAATGTTAACTCCAAATATGGATAGTTAATACTTTTTATTTATTAATTCATAAAGGAAGAAAAATGAAAAAAGAAAATTTAATCTTGATTATTCATATATTATTACAAGTTATTTTATTTATACCAATAATTCCTTTTTTAAAATATTACCAAGAATTGGAAATGGGAGTCTTTATAGCAATTTCTCTAAGCATAATAAACTTTATTACGTATGTGATTACTATATTAAATGATGAGAAAGAATTCGTTCTGAATTATAGTTTACTTACCATACTATTTATTATTTTTATTTTTATAGAAGATTTAATGTTGAGAGATTTTTTGATAGGCAAATATATCGAATTAATGATTTACAACTTACTTTTATTGGGAAATCTAGAGCTTATATATTCAATAAAAAAGTTAAATATAATAAGAACTTTAATAACTATTATTATTGCTATTTCAGCAATAATAATGAATTATAATTATATGCTTTCTAGTTTATTATTTAAGAGTGTTTTCATTATTTTGCTAATAAGCCCTTGTATTTTGTGGCTAATAAATAAAAACGTAAGAAAGTATCATAGTCGTTCCACTATGTTTTTGCAAATAAGTTTTATTATTTCTTTCATTATTTATATGTATTTTAATAATATAGAAATTATTTCGATTAGTGAATATCTTTTATTATCATTGGTGTTCATGGAATTAATATTGTTGTACAAGATGATAAGTACAAATATAAAAAACAGAATCTTGTTATTTACTAATGCAATGAGAAAGCTTTTACCTGGATATACTATTTTATTTATAATATTATTTTTAGTCGGTATGACTTTAAGGGTGATTGTTATTATATCTTTGTACTTTTTTATTTTTTTGACAGAATTTAGAAGTTACAGAAAATATAGAAATTATAAACTCATTACATTTGATGAAGTTTTGGAGGGTTACTATTATGAAAAGTACAAGGATACTGAACTTGAAAAGCTTAATATCCTGAAAATACAAACATTTTTACACGATGATATACTTCAAATTATTATAGCAATACGTAGATGGATTGAAGATAATTTAACTGGCTCAGGAAAAGATTATATCTTACAAAATCTAGAAAAATTAAATGATTTAATTCGACATGAAATAGACTCATTTAATCCAAAACTTAAGGATTACAAATCTTTATATGAAGCATATAATAGACTTATATCAGATTTGGAAGATATGTATTTAAACAAACAGATGCTTATTGAATTTGAATGCGATCAAAATCTTAATTTACCAACTCCTTATGATGAGTTAATATATAAATGTATCAACGAATTATTAATAAATGCGTTCAAGCATTCTAAAGGTTATAACACACATATAATACTAAAAGTTGAAAATAGTACGATATATTTAATAATTACGAATATCGGAGATTATATAAATGATGAAAACAAAATTAAAGATGGAAACATTGGATTAAATGTTTTACGATTAAATTTGAAGCAATATAGGGGAATATTTACTTTTAATATATTTAACGATGATGAGAATTCAGAAGAATCTTATGTACAATTTAAAATAGATATACCTATGGATAGGAGTGTAATAAATGAAAATCTTATTAATAGAAGATCATAAAATGGTAGCTACTTCTCTGAAAATGAGCTTGGAAAAAGAAAATTCGATTTCTGTAGATATAATAA
>NZ_JAXDSU010000060.1:0-17163 GCF_034090325.1 Anaerococcus porci | reverse complement strand
TAATTATATAATTGTAAGGTCTTTAATTCAATTAATTTAGCGAAAAAATTCATTATCATTTCATATTTTTTCAATAAAAGCTTAAAAAAAACTATCTTTTAATAAATCTTATTGAAAATTATGAATAGTTTAATATCTTCTTTATACAAATTTAACACTCAATAAAACTATCCTTATCTTTAAGATACAATTAATAATTTATATGTAAAGTTATTAGCTTCTTACATATTCTTAATTATCCACACCTAGTTTTTCAGTATTATTTGTATGTATAATAGTTAGAGAAATTGCCCAATCTTTTAACTTTTTATAAAGTATAAGAATATATTTGCTATGATTTTTATAATATTTTTACCTACTTTACTAAATATATCAACTTGAATTAAAGGAATTTATCTTTATCTTGTCAACTTATAGAATAAAAGCCTTATCCTATTATGTATCAAAATAAATTAAATCTTTCTTAATATATTCTTAGAGAAATCAAGTCAATAGTATAACAAAAATTTTCATTTATCCTAATAAGCATATAATCAAAATCATAGTCAGAATACTCCTCTTCTCACCTTTATTAGACACTCATTAAATTTTATTTTTTCATTGTTTCCTATCTTTCTAATATCTATATATCTTGTAAATATATCTTTTAATTATTTTATACCTTTTAGTATTTTTTCATTATATCATATTTTTAACAATATGACTATATTATTAAAATGAAATTGCAATATTTTTATTTATCATCTGATTTTCTTGTGAACTAACTTTATTAATTAAAGTAAATATTTATATGCAAAAATTCTAAATTTTTGCTATAATAATGGTGTAAATTATCGAATATATTTTAGGACTTATATGATTTCTATATTATTCGTTAATTACCATAATCAAAAAGAAGATCTTCCCCAAAATTTGAGGAAGGTCTTCCTTTTTACAAGGCAAAGTATAAAATAACTACTGATGTTAAGTTCCATAGGCTATGAAGATAGGCTGAAAGTCTTAGACTATTTGTAAGGTACCTAACCATAACTAGGACAAAACCTAGAGAAAAATAGACTAAAAATGAGTAAAGATCTGTAGGAATATGCATTAGGGCAAATACTATATTTGCAAGTATAAGGGATATAATATCTCTTAGGTTTTGGTCAGTTTTTTTAAAGATTTTTCTAATTATACCAGGTAAATACTCCCTAAATGTGTATTCTTCTACAGCTGGAGCAAGTAGTACCATGTAGGCTATAAGAGCTGGTGAAAAGTTTAAGGCTAACATATTTTCTATGGCTTCTTGGTTTTGTGATATAGAAGCATTTGATCCAAATATCATACCTAATAAATAAGATAATGTAAGAATTGATACAAAGCCTACCACTAGAACTTTTAAAGTGTTTAATACCCCCATCTTGTTTTGGTGTCTTCTATAAAAAATAAGATAGAAAATTAAGGTAAAAAGAGCGTATCCTACTGTTATAATAAAAACTATATCTCTACTCATTCCCATCATTATACTAGTTATAGCAGGTGTTGAGCCAAATAATATAAGTAAAATTAAAAGAATAAGTCCAATTATCCTATATTTTCCTATAAATCTTTTTGATAAATATTTCATAATACCCCTTTCATTTTCGTTAATACTAGATATTTACCCTAAATTTTATTGATTAGCTATTTTTATATTTTCTTGTATTTATCATTATAATCAAACTCACTAATGTTTTTTTGATAATTGACACATTTTGAAAAGAAAATCTAAAAATATTCATACTTAAATTCTATCGTACAATTATTATTTTTTAATATATTACTTTTAGTTCTTTCTAAGTTTCTAGCTATTATCTCTTCATATTAAGATTTTATGTCTTTGTTATTAATATCTTTAATATTTTCCTTAATTATCTCATTATATTTTACCTTAAAACTTGGATTTAATAATATATAAGACCACTTTCAAAGTATGTTCAATATATTTAATGCTATTCTTATTTTTCTTTATTTCTTATCATAATAAAATCTACATTTCTATATTGCTATAATATATATCAAGGCACAAAAAAAGAAGGGAAGATCCCCTCTTTACAGTATTTTAATACCTTATTTTATTTGCAATTATTCATATAGTCCAATTTTTTGGCAAAGCTCATCTATTTTGTCTATTATTTCACCTATAAAGTCAATTGTATCTTCTAGGGCCTTGGTGTTTGTCATATCTACTCCTGCTTTTTTAGCAAGATCCATTGGACTTAGAGTTGAGCCTAAGTTTAGAACTTCTCTCCATCTTTTTATATCTTCCTTATCTCCATGGATTAACTTTTCTGAAACTTGAGTTCCTATGGTAAGTCCTGCTGAGTAGGTATATGGGTAAAGTCCCATATAATAATGAGGTTGTCTCATCCATGTAAGTTCAGATCCATCTACAAGTTTGACATCACTTCCCCAGAACTCTTCTAGTTTTTCTCTAAAGATTTGGTTTAAGTCATCGCTTGATAGACTTTCTCCCTTATCTACTCTTTCATAGACTTCTCTTTGGAAAGCTGCCTCTAAAAAGTGAGTTACAAAGTTGTGGTAATAGGTTTTTGAAATCATTGTATCCAATACCCAAAGTTTTTGCTTATCATCTTTGGCGTTTTTTAGTAGATATCTTTCCATAGTGATTTCATTGGCGGTTGATGGACTTTCTACAAAATACATTGATACGTTAGTGTTTAGAGCGTCTTGATTTTTGTTGGCATTTTCAAAGTGTCCAGCGTGTCCTAGCTCGTGGGCAAGGGTCATTACTTGACTCATGTCCTTGTTGTAGGTTGTCATGATATAGGAGTGAACTCCGTAAGGAGTATCACAGAAGGCTCCAGTTCTTTTGCCTTCATTTTCTGCATAGTCTATCCATCTTTCTGAAAATGCTCTCTTAAGCATTTCTACATAATCATCTCCCAAAACTTTTAGACCATCAATTATATAATCTCTCGCTTCCTCTATTTCAATTTCTTTAGAAAATCCTGAATCAATGGAAAGTTTAAGGTCTGCATAAGTCATTTCATCTAATTTATAGACTTTTTTGATGATATTTGCATACTTTCTCATATATTTTGGAAGTTTTGCCATAATTGTGTCTATATGATTGTCATAGATTTCTCTTGGTATATCTTGGTAGGATAAAAGCATATCAATTACAGAATCAAAGCCTCTAAGTTTCGATACTATTTTCTCATTTTGCACTTGAGTATTATAGATAGCACCATTTCCTCTTTCATATCTTCTAAGGGCATCGTGGTAGTTTCTAAAGGCTTTTCTTCTTACTTCTGTGTTTTTATCAGCCTCGAAGTATTCTTCAAAGTTGTTGTGATTAAGATTTATCTTCTTACCATCAACTTCAATTGGATCTACTTTTATATCTCCATAACGCATGGAAGAATATTCACCATAAGGTGCATCAAATGTTGGGGCAAGTTTTGATAAAACTTCTTCTGCACTATCATCTAGAATATGGTCCTTTTTATCTAGGATTTTTTTAAGGTAATAGTCATAGTCTGGATTTTCTTTTCTAGTTTTATTTACTATATCTTCATCAATTTTTGTCAATAGTCCATCAAAAAATGTAAGATTTGATCCTATATCACTAGATATAGTACCAAATTTGGCATATCTTTTTTGAGGATGTGGGTCGTTTGCATCAACTTCTGTTGAGATTCCAGCAAAAGATCCTAACCTATGAAGTCTTGCCACTATATCTGATAGACTCTTTAAGGCCCTTTTTAATTTTTCACTAGAGTCTATCTCTTTAAATTCTTCTTTGAAATCTTCACTTAATTTTAGGGTGTTTTCTAATTCATCATAGAAAGCTTTGTCATTTTCAAATATATCTTCTAATTTCCAAGTTTCTTTTACATCAACTTCACTTCTTTTTTTCATAATTTCCTCCTAACTATCTATATTCCATTATACCCTTATAAAGGAGTATAATGAAAAAAACGGAGGTATTATGACTATAAATTTAAAAAAATTAGAAAATTATGCAAAACTTGCAGTAGAATTTGGTGTAAATGTTCAAGATGGTGAAGATGTTTTGATAAATTCTTCTATAGAGGATCCCTCTCTTGCAAGAATTATCACAAAACATGCTTATGAGAGTGGGGCTCGTAAGGTTAGCATAAATTGGAAAGATGAAGAAATCATAAAGCTTGACTACACATACCAAAATCAAAAAACTTTAAATGAAGTTCCAGACTATATAATAGAAAAAAATATCTATCAACTAGAAAAACATAGGTCTAATAGGATTTCAATTATTGGAGATGACCCAGATTTATTAAAAAATTTGGATCAAAAAAAGATAGCTGAGGCTGTAAGGGAGAATTCTTTAAAGCTTAAAGACTTTGTAAAATATACTATGAACGATATGGTTTCATGGCTTGTTATAGCCTATCCTACCAAGAAATGGGCTAAGAAAATTTTTCCCGAACTAAAAGAAGATGAAGCAGTAGATAAGCTTTGGGAATTAATTTTTGACGTAAGTCGTATAGATGAAGACTGGGATAATACTAAAAAGAATTGGCAAGACCATATAGAACTTTTGAATGAGAAGGCAAACTTTTTAAATGCTCATCAGTTCGATGAAGTTTGCTACAAGTCTTCTAACGGAACAGACCTTAGGGTAAAACTTCCTAAAAATCATATATGGATGTCAGCATCATCAAGAAATGAAAAGGGAGATACTTTCTTGCCAAATATACCAACAGAAGAAGTTTTCACCTCTCCTCAATATGATGGAGTAAATGGAAGACTTGTTGCAGTAAAACCACTTGTATATAATGGCGTGATTATAGATAAGTTTGAATTTACCTTTAAGGATGGACTTGTAGTAGACTTTAAGGCAGAAGTTGGGTATGATACTTTAAAGGAAATGCTAGAATCCGACCCAAATGCTAAAAGACTTGGAGAAATCGCCCTTGTACCATATCATTCTCCAATAAATGAATCCAATGTCTTATTCTTTAATACACTTTTTGATGAGAATGCCTCATGCCATTTCGCCCTAGGTAAGGCCTATCCTACTACTATAAAGGGTGGTACAGAAGTAGCTGACGAAGATCTGCACACCATAGGTCTAAATGATTCTTTAATCCATGAAGACTTCATGGTTGGAGCAAAAGATCTAGATATAAAGGCCTACAAAGATGGAAGAGAATATCAAATATTTAAAGATGGAAATTGGGCTAAATAAACTTAAGAATAAAAACTGAAGTTCTTTTTTAAAAAATAGCGAATTTCTATCTTTTCATGATTGTAAGTTAGTCTTAGAAAATTTCAAAAAAGTTTAATTGATATTTGATACCAAATCGTCATAAAGTAATTTGTAATGGTTTTTAAAGATTAATTCATTATAAAATTATCGATAAACTAACAATTATTGGTATTTAGCTACTATTATTTTTATGTAATATATTTCCTAGATTATTAATATATGTATTTAATATAAAAAGTAGATGAACTTTTTAAATTCATCTACTTTTTATATAGCTTGACTTAGATTTTCAGCTAATTTTTCGATTTTTTATAAGTTTTATTATCCTACTTACCACAAAAATAATAAGAATAAAATCTATAATCATAAATCCTACATAAATATAATTTGTTATCTTTACATTCTCACTTACTTCAATTTTTTCTGTCTTTTGATTTTCTGTAGGATTTTTTTCATCTTCTACTCTTCTTGCATTTACCAAAAGCCTATTTGGCCTTGGCCAAAAAAATGGATGACAGGTAAGAAGGGTTATTATATCTTCTCCCTTTTCTATTCTTAAGCTTTCCCAATCAAAAGGACCAATTACTTCTTTTGAAAATACTTTGTATGTTAGAGTCCTATCAGCTCTTTTTATATAAATTAAATCTCCATTTACCAAATCATCTGCATATAAGAGCATGGTATCTGCCCACCATCCCCTATGGCCTGCAAGGACTGAACGTGTTGATTCTCCTCCTACCGGGATTGATGAACCTGATACTTGTCCCAATCCCCAGGCTATATGGTCATAGCTTGCATCTAGATAAATTGGAATTACTTTTCCAAGTTTTGGTATTTCTATATAAGCAAATATATCATCTGGATTATCAAGAATTGATTTAGACCCGAAGTCCCCTACTTCAAATGGATCTGTCATTGATATGTCAGAATCTTTTATAGTTTCATTGTATGCTATAGCTCTTTTTTCTACCTCGTCTAGGATTTCTTTATCTTCCTCTGCTTGAGATTTCAATACTTTTTCATAGACCATTTTGTTTTCTATGTCGGAGTAGAATCTTTTTGCAATAGGAAAGGCTAGTATTATAAGACCTAGAAGTATTATTATATAGCCAAATATTTTCTTATTTTTCTTTGAGTCTTTCTTCAATATCTTTTACCTCCATGTTCATCTTTTTTTGACGATGTTTTTCTCTAATATAGGTTAGAATGGTAAATAAAAGTATAGGGATAAGAACTAAAAATAGTTGGTAGAAGTCTGGTCTTATCTTTGGGGTGTTGGCACTACCATCATCTATTGCCTGAGCATAATCTATTCTTTCTCCTCTTACTAAAAGCCTATGTGAATTTATCATATATGGTGTACAGGTAAGAAGGGTTGCATAATCTTTTTTATCAACTACTAAAATAGGATCAAAGTTAGTAGGCTCTACTACTTGAATTTTATCCACCTTGTAGGCTAAAGTTTCTTTTATATTGTGGATATAGAAAATATCTCCCTCTGTAAGTTGATTAAGATACCTAAATAAGACTGCGTTAGGAAGGCCTCTGTGAGCTGTGATTACCGTATGGGTGGAATCTCCCCCTATAGGAAGCGAAGTTCCCTCAAGGTGACCTGCTCCCTTTTCAAGAACATCATCGCTTGTTCCTGCATATATTGGGATATCTACTGCAATTTTTGGTATTTCAATATGCCCTAACATCTCATGGACTTCAAGCATTCTTGCATAGTCGGCCTTAGCCTCTTTTACCTTTTCATCATAAGGGTCAGAGATTATAGATGGATCTAAGGTTTGGTTGTAAACTCTCGCTAATTCCATCCTTTTTTCTAGGTCTTCTTTGCTTACATCATCCTTAGCCTTTTTAAATTCTATGATTTCATCTTTGGCCTCTATCTCGTAGAATTTTTGGCTTATAAAAGGATAGGAGAAGATAAGAAAACCCACTAGGAATATGAGTAAAAAAGGTAGATTTCTTCTTATGTCTTTTTTACTTAACTTCATCATCTTTACCTAAATTTTCTATTTGGTTTTTGATTTCATCAATTTTTTTACTTGTCTTATTATTTTCTTTCCTTAGTTTTCTTATTCTAAATAGGAGAATTATTATAATAATAAGGGCTATAAAGAATAGAATCCTAAAGATCCAGTTGGTTTTGGCTTCTTTAATCAATTCTTCATCTACACTTTCTACATATTCTACCCTGTGACCCCTTACTAAAAGTCTATGTGAATTTATCATAAAAGGAGTACAAGTAAGTAAGGTTGCATAATCATGCCCTGGAAAAATCATAAGATCTTCAAAGTTTGTAGGCTCTATTACTTTGATTTGATCAACTTGATAGGCAAGGGTTTCTTTAATATTATGTATATAAAACTTATCTCCTATTTTAAGTTGGTCAATATTTGTAAATAGAGTCTTTTCTGGTAGACCTCTATGGGCTGTAAGGACTGTATGAGTGTTGTTTCCACCTATAGGAAGAGAGGTTCCTTCAAGGTGGCCTACACCAATTTGTAATACATCTTCACTAGTTCCTGCATAGATGGGTAGGTCTTGATTTATCTTTGGTATTTCTATATGACCTATCATTTCCTCTACTTCGAGCATTCTTGCGTACTCCCTCTTGCCAGCTTCTTGTTTTTCCTTAGCAAATGGATCTTCCGGTACAACTCCTGATAGAGCATCATTATATGCTTTTGCAAGACCAATTCTTCTATCTATTTCTTCCTTATCAATCTTTGACTTACCTTGGTTAAATATTTCTACTTGTTCCTTTGAATCTAAGGTATAGTACCATCTTGATATTATAGGATAAAGAAGAACCAATATCCCTATTAGAAATATCAGCTTCCATAATATATCTTTTAATGTAATTTTTTTCTTTTTTTTATTCTTACTCATTAAATCACCTATTTTAAAGTCCTTGTTTATTATATCTTACACTACTTGATAATTTTAATAAAGAATTTTTGTAAATATATAATTTCAGGACATTTTCTTCTTCTGCTCTATCTATAAGTGAAAGGAGATAAGATATGAAAATTAGAATATTGTTTAAAATCAATGATGGTGCAGAAGAAAAAAAGATTTCTAGAACTTTTTCAAATTTAAATGAAGCATTAAGTAATGAAAATCTTAAAAACTTTGCCCAAGCCTACATGTCACTTACTGACATTACTGCTTATACAGTAGAAAAAATAACAAGTGAAGAAATATAAGGAAGGAGTAAAAAATGGAAAATAGAAAATTAAAATTAGGATTTAAGGATGACTTCAATAAGTCAAAGACCATATCAGTTGACTATCCAAAAGCAGACCTTAACAATCAAGAAGTAAGGACTGCTATGGATAAGATTATAGAAAGCAAGGTAATAGAAACAAAAGATGGCAAGGTAAGTAAAGTTGACAAAGCCTATATAGAAAGAGTTTCAAGAGACGAAATCAATGTAAATGAAATAATTTAAGTAAAGCTGGCTTAGGCCAGCTTTTTAAATACTAAATTTAAATAAAACTTATCAGTCTTAATGGAATTTAAGGTCTATTATTTTAACCTTAAAGTTCTTTTAGGCAAATAATAAAGTCCTAAAAGGACTTTAGCAAATTAAACTTTTATATAAATTTCCTATAGACTAAGTATGTCGACAAATAAATAGCGATCGCAGTAAGGAAATTTTATGAAAATATGTATAGAAAACTTGGATGCGATTATAAGAAAGTACAAACCACTTATCATAAGCACTATAAACAAGTTTCCAATCTATGATAGGAATGAAGCCTATATCAAAGCTTATGACTTTATCCTTAATATAGTGGAAGACTATGATGAAAAAAGAGGAAAATTTGGAGGCTATATAAAATATAGACTATATTATTACTTTCTAGATATGAGTAAAAAGAAAGAGGCAATATCCCTAAATGATAAAGATAAAAAGGGAATAGAACTAATAGAAAATCTTAAAGATAATATAGACATAGAGAAAGATTTGATTAAAAATGTCGAAATAAAAGTATTAAATGATGCAATAAAAAAGCTTAACAAAAGACAAAGAGATATAATCTATCTAAAATACAACAAAAATTTCTCCCACAAGAAGATAGGAAGTTTATTAAATATTAGCCCTAAAACCGTAACTAATATTCATGGTGATATTATATATAAGCTAAGAAGGATTTTACGTGAAGAAGAGATTTTAGAAAATTTTTAGTTTTTTATAAAATTTCATAAGTTCTAAATAGAGGAATTAAAGCTTATAATTGATTTTTTGATTTCATTAAAATAGTTTCATCGGAAATTCTTTTATTAAGATATAAAACAAGCCAATAATTGACTAATAAGATGAAATATAGTACACTTAATGTCTAGAGAAGACTTTCTTCTGTGGGGAAAGGAGGCTTTATGGACAATATTATCGCCATCTTACCTATTGAAATCAAAGGTTTTGGTATTGGTTGTGAGGTCTATTATACATCTCATATTGTAAAAGATAAGAGATCATGTGAACTTTTTTTGAAACATTTGTGTGCCAAAAGGGCTATTTCTGTAAAACTTATGCACAAAAGAATGAAGGATATCTTGAAAGTTTCAAGGAATTTACCTTATTTTATTGATTCCTTCAATATATTTTTTCCCTTTAAGATAAATGAAACTGACCATGATAATCTTAGGAGAGCTTTTGTAAATGCCTTTTATGTTGAAAATATCAAAGATTCTACTATTTTTCTCAAAAATGGGTCTACTCTTTCAAGTCTTAATAAGGATAAGTCCTTAAAAAATAATTTTAACCATGCAAGTAAGGTGATGTACATGGCCTTAGCTAAAGAATCTACTAATTTTAAAAAAAGGCTTGAGCTTTATCAAAGTCTTAATATACTTGATTTTTAAAAAACAGGCTCCCTCAAAAAGGGAGCCTGAAATCTTAGATAATATTTATCCTTCATATGCTTCTTTATCTACAAATAAATAGCAATTTGGGTGAAGGTGTAGTAGGCTTGCTGGGAAATTTGTGTCAATTTTATCATCTTCTATAATTTTCTTTACAGCATCAAACTTATTTTTTCCACTTGCAAGTACAATTATGGTTTTTGCATTGAAAGCATCTGCCATTCCCATTGATATTGCGTATTTTGGAACATCTTCTTCTGATTTAAAAAATCTTGAATTTGCCTTTATAGTTTCATCTGTAAGCTTAACTATAGATGTTCTTTTGTTAAGTTTGTCAGCTGGTTCGTTAAAGGCTATATGTCCATTGTTTCCAAGTCCTAGTATTTGAATATCTCTAGGTCCCATTTCATCAAGAACTTTGTCATATTCTTTAGCATATTTTTCGTCATTTGTATCAGCCTTTGGTAGGTGGGTATTTTCTTTTTTAATATTTACCTTGTTAAATAAGTTTTCATCCATAAAATATTGATAAGATTGTTCATTTTTTGGGTCAATTCCTACATATTCATCAAGGTTTACTGACTTAGCCCAGTGGAAAGATATTTCTCCATCTTTTTGTGCTTTTACTAAATTTTCATAAAGTCCAACTGGTGTTGAACCTGTTGCAAGTCCTAATTTTGATTGTGGCTTTTCTACTAAAAGGCTTTTAAATAAGTCTGCTGCCTTTTTGCTCATCTCTTCATATGAATCACTTACTATAACTTTCATATAAAATCCTTTCTTTATTTGTTTGTTTCTTTTTATATTTTACTGGTTATTGGTTTTTTTTAAATGCTAATTTTTAAATGAATGAACTGGAGCTGGTATTCTTCCACCACGATTTATAAAATCAGCTGAAGAAGACTGTCTTATATCCATAATTGGAGCATAACCTAATAACCCACCAAATTCGGCATAATCACCACACTTTTTGCCATAGACAGGAATTACTCTTACTGCTGTTGTTTTTTGATTAATAACACCAATTGCTGCCTCATCTAAAATCATAGCTGATATAGTAGAAGCCTCAGTATCTCCAGGGATTGCTATCATGTCAAGTCCCACAGAACATACACTTGTCATAGCTTCAAGTTTATCAAAGGTCAAATGTCCTGCATCTGCCGCCTTAATCATAGCTTCATCCTCACTTACAGGAATAAAAGCTCCTGAAAGTCCTCCAACAGATGATGATGCCATAAGACCTCCCTTTTTTACTGCATCATTTAGCATAGCAAGAGCTGCTGTTGTTCCATGTCCCCCAACATGCTCTATTCCTATCTCTTCAAGTATTCTTCCTACGCTATCTCCAATAGCTGGGGTAGGTGCTAAGGATAAGTCAAGGATTCCAAATTCCTTGCCAAGTCTTTTAGCTACATCACGACCAATTAAATCTCCCATTCTTGTAATCTTAAAAGCAGTCTTTTTGATAGTTTCATAGACCTCATTTATTGGTTTTTTCTTATCTTTTTCAATAGCAGCCTTGACAACTCCAGGTCCTGATACACCAACATTTATAACAGTATCAGCCTCTCCTACCCCAAGAAAAGATCCTGCCATAAATGGATTGTCCTCAACTGCATTAGCAAAGGCTACAAACTTTGCACAACCTAGAGAATCTTGGTCTTTGGTAAGTTTGGCTAAGTCTTTAATTCTCTCTCCTATAAGCTTAACTGCATCAAGATTAATACCTGCTCTTGTAGATCCTACATTTACAGATGAACAAACATAATCAGTAGTTGAAAGGGCGTGTGGAATAGAATTTATCAAAATTTCATCAGATTTTGTCATAGATTTTTGAACAAGGGCAGAAAAACCACCGACAAAATCAACTCCAACATCTTTTGCCACCTTATCAAGAACTTCTGCATATATCGTATAATCATCCAAAGCTGAGCTTGCTGCAACTAAGGAAATAGGTGTTACTGAAATTCTGTTATTTATTATAGGAACTCCATATATCTCTGATACTTTTTTGGTAGTTTCAGTGAAATTCTCACATTCTTTCATCATCTTTTCATAGATTTTTTGGGTTGATTTCTTATAGTCACTATCGGCACAATCAAGAAGGTTGATTCCCATAGTAATAGTTCTAATATCCAAATGCTCTTGGTCAAGCATCTTTATTGTTTCAATAATTTGCTTAGTATCCATAACTAAATCCTTGCCATCTTATCAAAAAGTTCTTCGTTTTGGAGCCTTAAATCAAGGCCAATCTCCTTAGAAAGCTTCCCTATAGCCTTATTTACATTTTCAAAAGAATCATTAGACTCTTTTAAGTCAACATTTAAAATAGCAACAAACTTATCATCCATAATAGTTTGACTAAAATCTAGGATGTTGATATTGAACTTAAAAAGTAGTTCAGAAACCTTATATACAATACCCGGTTTGTCATTTCCAATCACTGTCAAAATTGCTTTCATAATATTCTCCTATTTTTCCAAAGTTTCTACTAGAACTATTTTAGCATAATAAAGTGAAATTTAAAACAAGCTTTTTAGACCCATTATTAAAGGGACAAAATGAACATCCCTTTTGTCCCATGTTATAAACTATTCTTATTAAAAAATCTCATTTTAATTATGCATATGCCTATAATAATTAAAGAGAATTTGTTTTGGTGCACTTGAATCTAAAGCTTTCCCCCACCCGCATAGCAGATGTTTTTTGCTTTACTATATTCCATTTGCTCAACTAACTTAAGTGTACAATAAAAAACTGCCATTTGGCAGCTTTTCTGTAGACAAAGTACTTTGAAATTTATTATACACAAAACTTCTTACATCTAGTTAAAGAACAGAACATTACTTTAACTTAAGTAAATAGTAAAGGAAAGTCCCTTTATATCTAAATTAATTATATAGTAAAGAAAAACTTATTAGCTTTATTCATTAATTTACTCTCTGCAATAAAAATTTGTCTTTTTTCAAATTCTTATTTATTCTCTTTTGTTAGGATTTCGTAGATTTCGTCTCTATTTGCATTTTCTACAAGATTATTTACTACTTCTTCTGCATTGATTTTATTTGCTACGTTTGCTAGTATTCCTATGTGGTCATCGTCTTTTCCAGCTATTCCTACTATTAGTTTTACAAGCTCTCCGTCCCAATCTACTCCTTTTTTACTAACTATAACAACTATTCCAGATTTTTTTATAGATTTTTTAGTTTCACTAGTCCCATGAGGTATGGCAAGACCTATACCAAAGTGAGTTGGAGCTTCCTTTTCTCTTTGAAGCATACCAGCCTCATATTCCTTATCTACATAACCTGATTTTTCCATAAGTTCTTGAACTTTCTTTATAACTTCTTCCTTACTAACAAATGTTTCATCAAGGATTATATTTTCTTTTTTTAATATTTGCCTATAAGTTTTATTTTTCATTTTCTTTTCTTCAAAGCTTTCATAATACTTGCCTTCTTGATTTTTAATTTCGGATAATAACCTATCTAAATTGACATCATTAAGATAATTCTCTATTGTTATAATATTATAATTTCCAAGTTTTCTTTTTGCCCTGTCATACAGGTTTTTGTGTAATACAACTACATCATAATCACTTGGAACTTCTTCTATGGTAAAGTTTTTAACTTGAATACTGTTTATGTTGTTATCTTTTAGCATTTTTGCAAATCTTGATGCTCCCATGGCAGATGAACCCATTCCAGCATCACAAGCAAAGGCAACTTTACTAATTTTTCCTGTGATTTTCTTATTTTGTTTCATTTCTTTAGTTTGAGCTTCATATTTTCCTATATTTTCTTCGCTTTCCTTGCTAGCTTTAAGAATTAATGATGTAACTAAGAAACTTACAAGAGTTGCTACAAAAACTCCTAATATAACTCCAAAGTAGTTTCCTCTTGGGGTTAGGGCAAGGTAGGAGATGATTGAACCTGGTGATGGTCCCGCTGTTAATCCAACTCCTAGTAGGTTAAAGATAAAGGTTCCTGACATTCCACCTAAAATCATTGCTATTATTGTGATAGGTTTCATCAATACATATGGAAAGTATAGCTCGTGGATACCACCTATAAAGTGGATTACTATAGCTCCTGGTGCTGATTTTCTAGCTGATTCATTGCCAAAAAGGGTATATGCTAGTAAAAGTCCTAGACCTGGTCCTGGATTTGATGCCACCATGAAGTATATGGATTTTCCTGTAGCAAGGGTTTCTTGCATACCTAATGGGTAGTAGATACCTTGATCTATTACGTTATTGAGAAATAACACTTTAGCTGGTTCATTTATCACTGAAAGTAAAGGTAAAAATCCTGTTGATACTAATACTTCGATTGCCTTTGTTATTAGAATATTTAACGATTCTATAAGTGGTCCTATAAATAAATAAGATAGAATCATTAGGATAAAGCCTAAAATACCAATAGCAAAGTTATTAACTACCATTTCAAAACCAGACCTAATCTTATTTCCAAGTAATGAATCTACTTTTTTCATGATATATCCACCAAGAGGTCCCATTATCATGGCCCCTAGAAACATTGGTATTTCGGCTCCTATTATAAGTCCCATTGTTGCTATGCTACCTAGTACTCCACCCCTTTTTCCACCTACCATGGTTCCGCCAGTATTTGCTAAAAGTAATGGTAGGAGGTATTTAACTGATGGAGCAACAAGGCCTGCCAATTTTTTATTTGGAAACCAACCTGATTCGATAAATAGGGCTGTTACAAGACCCCAAGCTATAAAGGCGCCTATGTTTGGTAAGACCATATTTGTTAGAAATCCACCAAATGACTGAACTCTTCCTCTAATTGATATTTTTTCTGACATTTCTTACTCCTCACTCAAGATTTGCATGGTATTGCCATAGTTTGACCATATCGATATTTTTGTCATTAACTATTTTCAAAGCTATAGAATCACCTAGTATTAATAACGCTTGTTCAAACAAACTTGTCATAGGTTGCTTGCTTAGAAGCTCATCTTTTAGATTTAATTTAGTATTTGTTGGTATCCTAAGCATGATATCAGTATATTCTTTCATGCTTGAATTAGGGTTTGAACCTATGTAACAAACCATTGCTCCTATCTCTTTTGCCTTTTTTGCTATGCTTAAAGGATAGAGACTTTCTCCACTTCCTGAACCTACTATAAGCAAATCGTTTTCAGAAATAGCAGGCTCTGTTATCTCCCCAACTACATGACAGCTTACACCAAGGTGGGATAGCCTTTTGGCTATAGCCTCAAGTGAAAGCTTAACTCTTCCTACACCTACAAAAAATACCTTCTCAGACTTATTAATTTTTTCTATTAACTCATCAACTTGTTTTTCATCAATTTTTTCAAATAAGTTGGATAACTCACCCAAAATAATTCCATAAGATTCTTTAAAGTCCATTTTCTGCCTCCTTTATACTTTTTATGATGTTTTCCCTATTTTCCTTAAGATTTAAGCCTTTCTTATACAAACTTTTTGAACCTAAAACCAAGTCTCTTGCACCATATGATATATAGTCATTAAACTTATCAGTACTTACCCTTCCATCTAGTTGTATTTTTGCCTTAGAGTTTGATCTATCAATCATTTCTTTGATATTTTTAATCTTCTCTAGACCATATTTTATTTGCCCTTCATTTTTGTTTGTTGCATAGCCTGGATTTATCATCATAATTAAGACAGAGTCTAGTTGGTCTATTACGTATTTTAGAACACTTTCATCCCTCGCAGGTGTAAGGGCAACTCCTACTTCTATGCCTGCATTTTTTACTATATCTATATATCTTTGGACATGAACTGATGTTTCTTCATGGAAGCTAATCCTATCAACATTTAAGTTAATCATCTCTTTTATAAAGTATTCGTTGTTGACACTCATTATATGAACATCAATATACATATCAGTATATTTTCTAATTTCTTTTATTGTTTCAAGTCCAAGTGGCATAGATGGGGCAAAAGCTCCATCTATAACATCTATGTGTAGCCTATCAAAGCCTGATTCTTTAAGCTCATCAATGCTTTTTTCAAGATTTAATAAGTTAGCACACATTATGGATGGTGATAGTAAAGTCTTCATTTGTGCTCCTTTTTTTGCGTGTTTATGCTGTTTTATCTTATATTACCATCGTAAACACGCATTGTCAAGCATTTTCCTGTATTTTTTTGCATGTTTGCTTGATTTTTTAGATAATCTAGGTAAATTCTTATTAGGAGAATATATGTTAAAAGCTGAAAGACAAGAAAAGATTATTGAGATTCTCGAAGTTGAACACAAGGTTATAGCAAGCGAGCTAAGTAAAAGGTTTGACGTTTCAGAGGACACTATTAGAAGAGATTTAAAAGAATTAGATAATTTAGGAAAACTTAAAAGGGTTCACAGTGGAGCTTTAAAGATTGGACCAAAGATTACCAATTTTGAATATAGATCGAAGATTGGTCAGGAAGAAAAAAAAATCATGGCTAAAAAAGCACTTCCATTTATAAAGGAGAACTCCCTTATAGTTATAGATGGTGGAACTACAAACAACACCCTTATAAATCAAATTCCTCTAGACTTTAAGTGTAAGATTATTACAAATTCCATACCTATAGCAGTGAGTCTTAACAACCACAAGAATATAGAGTGTATAGTCTTGGGTGGAGACTATGACAAAAGAACTATGAGTAATTTCGGACCAATGACCCTAAAAGAACTTGATTACTTTGTTCCAGACATTTATATAATGGGAGTTTACAATATTAATCTCGAATATGGTGTAAGTGTAAATACCTTTGAAGAGTCTGTCATAAAAAAGAAAATGAGTGATATTTCTACAGATGTCTTATGTATGGTTACAAAGGATAAGCTTGAAACTGTGAGCAATTACAAGCATACGAACTTAAAGGATATAACTTATCTTATAACATCTAATTGGGAAGATAAGTTTAAGAAAAAATATAGAAAATTTATTGAAAAGGTAATTTAAATAATTAAACTATCGAGACTGTTGAAAGTTTTGTGTATAGAAACCTCCTGATTAGGGTAAAGAAAAACTAACCAGGAGGAATT